>CALGUT010000853.1 GCA_937920335.1 uncultured Opitutales bacterium | reverse complement strand
ATACATTGTGCGTAGCATAGGACATTTTTACGTCCTTAGCTACTTCAGCCCCTAACTTTAACAACAGGTCTTTGGGAAAGCAACGTCCATTGAGGACAATTTCCTCTGAAAATATTTTCATCCCATAGCATTTCTTCTTTGAACGCTTGCTCTTGCCCTCAATATACAAATAGGGCCAACGCGATCCTTGATAAAATGACTCACCATCCCAGTGAACGTCCGGGGCTTGTCCAGCAAGTGCCCCAATGAGTGTCGAACCTGAACGGGGACTACAAAACAGAATAAACTTAGTTTCCCCATGCTTGTGGCGAGACCGCTTTAGAGCTGCCAAATAGGTCGGATATTGATACTTTACCGGATTAACTATCGCCCAATAAAAACCACGATAGAGTTTGAGGAGCCAGGGAATACCCCTAATCCTTGATTTGATCGTTCTCATTCAGCTAAATGCCAATTATCCGGCTTCTGGGGCCTCCCAATATTGTTCATTTGCAGCCAATGCCTTGAAGCAGGTTCGGGTTGGACACAAAATAGCAAAGCGTCTTCTGCCGAATGAAGGCTACCAAATTGAATGACTGGAAGGACTGCACAGGTCTTTGCATAAGCTATATTGATATCTGTGAACAACAGCTTGAAGGTTGGGCTTCAGTTTTCAAATCCAGTTCAATGTCTTTAGAAATTAAACCCAAAAAGGGTTCTAAAGTAATTTGGCTGTGCTTACATTCATATTCCCGCACGTTTACGCCACCCTTAAGTAGCTTGTCCCATCCATTGGCATTACCTTTGTCTTTTGAAAAAGAAACATCTCTGGAATTTCTGAATAGAGATAAATGTCCAGTATAACCACCGGGCCGATAGCTTTTGATCATTGCACTCAAAAAATGCTCTTCAGCGTTTATCGCCGAAGTGGCTTCAATTAATTCGTCGGGATACTTGTTTTTGAGCTTTGTATGGAAGTATTCAGGCCCCTCAGTCAGAAGATTTTTTAGGTGATACCAACAGCGATGTAGAACAGGAAAGGTTCTTTTACTGATACCAGCCCCGTAGGTCGAATCGATAAGCGCGAGATATTGGACGTCTGCACCTTTAATCGTTAATTGAATTGCGATTTCATAAGCCAGGTTTCCTGCTGCGCAAAAACCCGCAATTCGGTAAGGACCAGAAGGCTGTTTGTCCTGCATGATTTCTATACAGCGTGCTGCAAGATCC
The DNA here is from genome assembly GCA_937920335.1 of uncultured Opitutales bacterium. Classification (GTDB taxonomy): domain Bacteria; phylum Verrucomicrobiota; class Verrucomicrobiia; order Opitutales; family UBA2995; genus UBA2995. The sequence goes on along the minus strand of CALGUT010000853.1, from coordinate 2,882 downwards.
TCTAGTGACAGGTGACATTCTTTCGTTTTATACCAAAGGGCTAATTCCCCTTGTAGCGGCATCTGAATTCCGTGAATTGGCTGATCAGAGGGTAGGTGTTTCGCTAATCTCGCTGCAAGGTTATGAAAATTAATACAAAACAGTGGTATGTGTTTAGTTTCATGTCGGTGGTTGTATGAGTAAACGTCTGGCAATCGATAATCACTACTTTCTAGCATTTCTGAAAACAACGCGACCGTGGGTCGCTGAAATACATCTGGTACTGGCACTGAGAGACCCAGCTCTTTTTCTACCTCTTTGCTTAGTCTTATCGCCAGCAATGAATGCCCACCCAAGTCAAAAAAATCATCATAGATTCCTACTTTTTTGACCGCCAAAACATCGGCCCATATTTTACATAAGCTTTCTTGCAACGGAGAGTTAGCTGCTTCGTTCTCTGGACTCGAATCAACAGTTTCATCCTTTAGATTCGACAAATAGTTGCGGTCGACTTTCCCGTTCTTCGTTAGCGGTAACGCATCAAGGAACACGATCGTTGAAGGAACCATGTATTCCGGCAGCTTTTCAGAGAGAGCCTGCTTGAGCTGTTGGCGATTCACATTGGTTCCCTGATTCGGAACAACATAAGCGGCAAGGCGTTTATCACCCAACGTTCCTTCCAGGGAAATGACCAGACATTCATTCACTGATTCGTGTTGGCATAACACGGCTTCGATCTCGTCTAATTCAATACGAAAACCTCTGATCTTAATCTGGTGATCCAACCGGCCGTGAAATTCAATGGTTCCATCTGGTAGATATCGCGCCAAATCTCCTGTTTTGTACAAACGTGATCCAGGTTTATGGATAAAGGGATCCGGAACAAATTTCTCAGCGGTCAAACTCGGGGCGTTTAAATAGCCACGTGCAAGTCCGTCACCACCGAGATATAAATCACCGATTATGCCAACCGAAACAGACTGAAGGTATTTATCCAATATATAAGCCGTAGTATTAGCAATCGGGCGACCGATAGGTATGGAGTGATTTTCGTCTCGGACTTCTTTTACTTCGTGCCAGGTGGCGAAAGTGGTGCATTCGGTTGGGCCATAGACATGCAATAATTTTTCCGGGTGACCCAAAGCTTTTTTTACGGCGACTGGGTTCGCAATTTCTCCTCCAAACAGGAGTGATCGTATTCCCCTAAAAGCCCTCGGGTTTTCCTGTGCAATATGATTAAACAATGCCGTGGTAAGAAAAAGGACGGTCACCCCGTATGCTTCCAGGAATTTAGCCAGTTCGCTTGGCGATATTGAGGTGTCTTTGTCCGCGATCGCCAAACTCGCTCCATTGACCAAGGCTCCCCATAGTTCAAATGTGGCTGCGTCGAAGGACACATTTGCGACGTGAGCCACGACGTCTTCAGGCGTAATGTTGATGTAGTTGGTATTCCTTACTAAACGAACGATTGCGCGATGCTCTACACAAACTCCCTTTGGAGTACCCGTAGAGCCTGATGTATACATGATGTAGGCCAAGTTCTCTGCATCAATAGCGACGCCCGGATTATATTTCGGCTCCTTATCGAGGATCATTCTGCTCTCATTCAAATAGACGGTTTCCACCGTTGACAGATCGAGGCTGGAGCTCGAACTAGCAATAACAACGTGGATACGAGCATCGTCCTTAATGAGCCTAAACCGCTCATTTGGGTAGTCTGGGGCCAGGGGCACATAGGTGCCTCCTGCTTTGACTGTAGCCAGTAATCCGATCACCGTTTCCAAGGATCGATCGATACAAATGCCTACAGCCGATTCCGGTCCAATCCCTTTCTTAATCAAAAAATGGGCAAGCTGGTTAGATCGCTCGTTGAGCTCGCCATAAGTCAACTTTGAATCCCCAAATGCTATCGCGATAGTGTCTGGTCTCAGCTTAACTTGCTCTTCAAACAACTCATGGATGCATTTATCTCTGGGATAGATCGTCGTTGTTTTGTTCCATGATTCTAGTATTAGCACTCGTTCATTTTCCGTCAGCAAGGGTAGATCGGATACTCGAGAGTCAGGTTGTTCAATCATCCCCCCAAGCAAGGACTTGAGATGTCCTAACATTCTGCGAATAGTGGTATCAGAAAACAGATCTGTGCTGTAATTTAAGTATAGATGAATGCCTTCGTGCGTCTCAGACCCAGATAATTGAATATCCGTTTTAGCCAAATTTAAGCCTATGGACATCCGCTTAGTGCTTAGCTCAGCCAACTCCCAGCTTAGACCCGTTTTCTGGTTCAGTGTAAACAGAGCTCTAACTTGAAGGTCTTGCGGATGAACAGTAGAGGATCGGAGTTCGTGAACTATTTTATCGAAAGGCGCATCTTGATTCTCGTATGCGTCTAAAGCAGTATTTCTATTTTGTCGCAGAAAATCTGATACTGTAGGATTTTCAGTTAAGTCCGCACGCAGGGTAAGTGTATTAAGACATAGCCCAGTTAGATTATAAAAACCATCAGGACGATTGGCTATGGGTGTGAAGACAACTATCTTATCTTGTCCTGAATAACGATGCAGGAGTATTTGGAATCCCGCTAGGAGCGTCATAAAAAGAGTCGCGTTATGCCGAACAGCCAATTGCTTGAGCTGCTTCACCATATCTACATCCAGAAATAACTTTTCTGAGCTACCTTTATAGCTTGGATTTTTCGGACGTGAGAAGTCCGTAGGAAGCTCTAACGGGGGGCATCCCTTCCCTAGCTCTTTACGCCAGTAAGCGAATTGATTATCTAATAATCCTTTTTCGATGTTCTTTCTCTGCAAATCAGCATAATCAGCATACCGCGTTTTTGGCTCCCCAAGGGGGGGGGTGCTCCCATCAGCGTAGGACTTGTAGCGTTCTCCAATTTCCTGGAG
>CALGUT010000852.1 GCA_937920335.1 uncultured Opitutales bacterium | reverse complement strand
TTAACGCACCTCCGCTCGGTTAAATTTCCAGAAACGACGTTCACCTCTATGACCCCATCGAACTATCCTCAGGAGCTGCTCGATCGTTGGAGGGATTACGTAAACAAAGAGGAATACAAAAACGCCGACCACCTGCACCGAGCCTGGCAGACTATTTCTACCGACAACGGCTATACCTGGTCTGAGAAAGCTCCCGGCACCGACTCCATTCACGGGGGAATACAGCTAGCAGATGGATCGCTACTCGTTGCCACTTACCGTGACCATCCAGAAAAACTCGGTATTTACGCAACCCCGAATCCCGAGACGCCCTGGGAGCATATCGCAACCGTCGCCACACCGCCTGCAGTATCAGACAGGATTCGATTCGGAGAACCCCACATCGTTCAGCTACCGAGTGGTCGAGTCATCCTTATGACGCGAGCCACCGCTAAACCCTACGACGATAGTTCGCCGCATTCCAAACTCTGGGGTAGCTATTCCGACGACGGCGGAAAAACCTGGGCCGAGCCCTATGAAACACCGCTCTGGGGATTTCCACCCCACCTGACACTCTTATCAGACGGTCGGGTGCTTTGCACTTATGGGCACAGGCGAGCTCCGTTTGGCCAACGGGCTGCGGTCAGCGAAGACGGCGTTAACTGGAGTCTGGATAACGAATATATTTTGCGCGATGACGGCGCTAACAAGGACCTTGGTTACCCCGTATCCGTAGAACTAACCCCGGGAAGAATTCTCACGGTCTATTACCAACCGAACATCCCCAAGGGAGAAAAGCCAGAGACGAGTCCACCTCATCCGAATCGAAAGAAGCCTGGCATACTCGGGACCATTTGGGAGCTGCCTTCCAGAGACGGGCAAGCGCCTCAGGTAATTGACATCGGATCACGCCGTGAGCTTTTCGTGGATGATTTCCTAATCGCTTCTTTGAAACAGGTAAGGAAGCAGCTTCATCAACCCAAACGCGAGGAAATTGCCATTCCCTTCGACAAACCCTGGGAAGGAAATTGGTCCGCCTACCCGACAGTCATCAAAGACGGAGATCTCTACCGCATGTATTACCGAGGACTCCCCACGGTCGGCGACGATATGTTTGCCGTGACCTGTTATGCGGAATCAAAAGACGGTATCACCTGGACGAAACCCAACCTCGGCATCTACACGGTCGACGGAACCAAGGACAACAACGTGGTCCTCATGGAAAACGAATTGTGGTCTCACAATTTCAGTCCGTTTCTCGATACCAGACCCGGCGTTCCCGCATCGCGGCGCTACAAAGCTATCGCGAGTGAGAAAAAAGATGGTCTGGTAGCACTTGTATCAGCCGACGGGATACATTGGAAACAATGGGGCGACGACTTCATCTTTACCAATGGGATGTTCGACTCGCACAACGTTGCCTTCTGGTCGCCGAGTGAAGAACGCTATGTATGCTACTTTCGCACATGGACCGGAACCGAGTATTCCGGTTTCCGAACGATTGCCCGCACGACTTCCAAGGACTTTTTAAACTGGGAGCCCAAGGAGGAAATGACCTACGGAAACACCCCGATGGAACACTTGTATACCAATGGAACCCACCCCTATGTCCGGGCACCACACATCTACATCGCACTCGCCAAACGTTTCCTTCCCGAAAAAGCGGCCCTCAGTAAAAATCAGGCGGAAAAGCTGGTAGACAATCCAGACTACGCAAAAGCCTCGAGTGACTCGATTTTTATGAGTACCCGCGGAGGCAATGTCTACGACCGAACCTTTATGGAAGCCTTTATTCGCCCGGGCGAAACCCTTGAAGACTGGGTGGCACGTGACAATACCCCAGCACTCGGAGTTGTGCCCGGCGACGAACGGCATTTGTTTCTGTATCGTATGTCCCACTACGGACAGGACAGCTCGCACTTAACTCGCTACTCCATCCGGAATGATGGGTTCGTTTCACTTTCCGCGCCTTATCAAGGCGGCGAGATCCTCACCAAACCCTTCAAATTTTCCGGCGACTCGTTGTCCCTTAATTACGCCAGTTCAGCTGCGGGAGAAGTACGTGTAGAGATTCAAGATGACCAGGGGCAACCCATTCCCGGCTACCGAATGGATGAATGCCTCACCATCTTCGGCGATGAAATCGACCGCACCGTTGTGTGGGAAAACGGGGCCTCCGTTTCCAAGTTGGCTGGAAAGACCATCCAGCTTCGCTTCTACCTCAAGGACGCAGACCTGTACTCGTTGAAGTTCTCAGATAGCTCTCGATAGCCAAGCCACTACTCACCCCTATAATCCCAAGGCTTTCCTAAGCACCGGTTCGAACTCATCCGCCTGACGCATAAAACCCAGATCATTCGGGTGAGACGCGTCCGTAGCACCTTCGCCATCCTGGCCCAGTAGATTATCCCCTGGCAGATAATAGAGCTTCTTCATCCCGCTGTCTTTAAGCATCTCGTAAGCCTCCTTCAAAGCGGCGTGGTTGCTATCATGATGAGCGCTTCTGGCTGGAAGAATCCACGAGTTGGTGTTGCGCCGGTCTTCTACCAACATAATCGGAGTTTCCGGATGAGCCGCACGCAGTTGATTCACGAGTGGTATCGTCCGCTCACGAACCTGTTCCGCTCTGAGGTTAGGATTACAATCGATGATAAATACTGACGCATCGACGCGCGTAAGCAACTCACCCACTTCCGGCTCCATACGCCCATTGCCAGAAAACCCAATATTGAGAACGGGACGATCCAATCGTCGCCCGAGTATCGCTGTGTGAACCATACCCGGCCTGGACGCGCAGGCACCGTGCGTGATTGAAGTTCCATAAAAGACAATCGGTTTAACGTCCCGAGGAGCTAGTCCCTTAAAGGAGGCTCCTTCTGGAACTCCAATATTTAGGTGATCGACTCCATTATAAAGCGGCAGGTAGGCCGCATATTCACGTTTACCAGGAGCCAGTCCCTTTATGATGGCAGTCTTAATTTCCCGGGCGTCCGGTTTCGTAACCATGACCCACCGCCAGGTTCCCGATTCGTCACGCGCATACAGGTCGATCCCACTCACTCCCGTTGCTGGCATATGCGGCTTCGACAGGTCATCATTCATCAATTTGTAATCGACCCATATCTCAGTCGCATCTGTTTCAAACCGCACCATCATACCCGTGCTGTCCCGACTCAGGTTCCACACAGCCTCCCGAACCTCGCCCTGCGCTGAAGCAGGTAGTCTATCAAACCAGCGCAGCCGTGGCTCATCTTCCCAGGCACGTCCTTCAACACCCCAATCGGTCACGAAATGCCAATCGAGTTCGGGTTCCTGGTCATCCTGACTGAAAACAGATGACTCGAGTAAAAGCAGGGGAAGAAGCATAAGAGAATAGCGCATCCTACAGCTCTAGCGCTTCAGCGTTACGATGGAAAGCGGAAACCTTTAGTCGCACTGCTTAAAGCTGCTGCCTTGAAAGATGCCAAACCATTTGAATGTTGTTTCTAAGGCAGGGCAGTAGCCTTCGGCTGCGCCGTTTAGCTTGCGCAATCGAATCGAGTAGAGAGGGCGCTATCGTCATACCATGATCGCTGTTTCTTGCGATGACTGACAGACACTAAAATAATACCCCTACTGAATGGACTCCATTCCGGTTTACCATAAAAAGAGTTTCGAATGGCTACTCCATAGAGCTAACTACACTATCACCCGCATGGATGCAGGTCACATAGGTAGAAGAGAGGCGATCATTCGCATGGGATTACTATCCATGGCTGGTTTGGCAGGATCATCAGAACTTCGGGGAGCATCCCACGCGGCTGGAACTCCAACCATGCACCCCCATATCTTTATAAACCGGGATGAGATCGACGGAATGCGTTCCGTGAAGGACGTTCGGCAATCCATACAAAGCGGAATCCCCAAAGAAACCTGGGAGATGATTAAATCCGCCTGTGACGCAGAAATCGGGAGTGAAGCGCTAACAGCGCGGTCGATGGTCCCTGACCGACGTGAATCCGCGGCGCAGCAGAACAATCCAGACTACACCATTTGTGCAGCTGCGGGTCAGCGCATTCTGCGCAACGCGCTCGCAATGCTGATCACTGAAGATGTAGCTTATAAAAAAACAGCACTCGAACAAATCTGGGCGTTAATTGATGAAGACGTGTTTCCCGACTGGATTGATCAAGCACACATTCGCTTTGGGTTACCGGTTGATTTGAGGACCGGTATGCTCTCCCAGGATATCGGGATCGGGTTTGATTGGCTGTATCCGCATATTAACGACGAAGAGAAGAAACGCATAGTAGAAGGCCTCGATCGCCGCGGCATTCAACCGTTCTTTGAAAGCATGGCTCAAGACCCCTGGTGGGCGAATGACCTTAACAACTGGTATACGGTCATTATCGGCGGCCTGGGTGTGGCTGGCATGGCTTTGGGCGATTCGCATCCGCAATCACAAGAGCTGATTGATATGTCGATGGGGAAAATGAAGGACTACCTGTCCATCTATGGTGAAGGTGGAGAATTCAACGAGTCGGTGGCATATTCAAATGCAACGAGAATCCCGGTCACCTATTTCTTTGCCTACTACTACCACCTGTCCGGTGGCAGCAATCCGATAGCCGAGCATCCTTTTCCGCAAACCGGTGAATGGACCGTGTACTCCACCTTGCCACCCGGGCGCTATGCCGCCTTTGGTGACGGCTGGGTCGGTCAACCTCCTATGGTAGAATTTATGACG
>CALGUT010000851.1 GCA_937920335.1 uncultured Opitutales bacterium | reverse complement strand
ATGGTGGAGGGCGATCGTTTAAACCTCCTCTCTCAGATCGAGCCCGGGAGTGCTGTTTCAGGTGGAGCCGCTGCTGCGGGTTGCACGGCTTGCCGGTAATAGCGATTGATGAAGCATTTTTTCTTACAGGTTTTGTTGATAGCGGGTTTAGCGTTAGCCTCAGGGCGAAGTGCTCGCGCATTTGATTATGTCTCCTGGGATGGGGGACTTGAATGGGTCGATTCAGACGACATTACGCTTACACAATTTAGCTGGGTCGGTGACTTTGAATCTGGGAAGTGGGATTCATCAGTGAGTGTGGCTTACGGGACTTACGATATCGACTATGAACCAGTCCCCTTCGATTTTAATGGAGAGTCGGTAGTATTAGACGAGCGAATTGCTTCATTTCAGTTCAATACGGAGAAGCAGATTAGTGAGGGCACCTGGTTGATCATGGGCGCTGGACTCTATGATGGATTCACTAATTACCGGGCACTTTGGTTAGACGAGTATTACCGTCAGCAGTACAGCGAGTTGTTTGGATTTCCCGGGGCCGAGAATTATGTAGAGGCCGATCCTAAAGGAGTGAATGGTACCGCTGGGGTTCGCTGGGAATACCGCCCAGGAACCGGAATAGCACAGTTCAGTATTTCCAGGCTGAGGGACGATGTCTCGCCCGGATACGAAATTGATTTTGATGGTCTTCGTCGTGGTGAACTAACCTTGGCAACCACGGCTGCGAGCGTCTCTACTGAAAATGTAATAACAAAACACCTACGTTCTTACGCAGAGTTGCGTGCCTCTAAAACAACCGATCGATCAACTCGCTATGGAGGTGATATTTTCTTGTATGTAGCTCATGGTGAAAAATGGGTTACTCGTTGGAATTTAGGAGGATCGATCGAAGACCCTGAGTTTGAGGCCTATTATGGAGGCCTGTCGCTTGAATATAAGGCCCAGGACTCGCTCTTCTTCTTTGTAGATGGACGTTATTACAACGATACGGGTGAAATTGAAAATGCGCTTCTGTTTACGAGTGCTGCGCCGGGACTTACCAGCGAACGTTTAGGTGTCGGGATGCGTTGGATCGGAGATGTGTGGTCAGCGCGTCTCTACTTCGCTCCTCTGGGGAACGAGTATGAACCGACTCAAGAAAATACCGACTTTTTCCAGAATCTATACAGTGATCGCGACTGGAGTATCTTTCAGGTCGCGTTTAGTCGAACCCTTTAACGCAATCTTGCTATGAATCGTTTTCTGAAACCCGACATTCTGCTTATCGCAATCCTCGTCATTCCCGTTGTGAGTAATGCCCAGCTCTACGAGGAGGGTGATATTGTGGAGAACTTCACGCTCACGAATCGAGCGACTGGAGAACCTGTAAGCCTGTATGACCTCGAAGGGAAAGTGATCTTTCTGGAATGGTTTGCTCATTGGTGCCCATTTTGTCAGGCGGCGGCCGCGAATATTGGTCCGAATCTAATTGAACACTATGAAACCAGAGGGGGAACTTCCAACGGTGTCGAATTCATGCACGTCGCGCTAAACCTTCAAGCTAATGCCGAGACTTCTACTCAGAACTTTATCAATTTCTATGAGCTCCCGTTTGTGTTGAATGACTTCAATCGGACGGTAGCGAATCGGTTCGCAAACGGAGGCCAGCCAATATGTGCGATAATCAACGGAGTCGCGAATTCTCCAAGTCACGAGCAATGGGAACTGGTTTATTCCCGGCTGGGATATGGCGAACTTTCGCAACCGATTCAAGAGTTCCGCAATGAGGTGAATTCAGTTCAGGCGGCCATTGTGGTTTCAGGATTTGAGACATTCGTCGAAGGGTTGAATCTTCCTGAAAATCAACGGGACGAAACCGACGATCCGGACTTCGACGGTTTACCGAATGCCTTTGAATACTTCTTTGGCACGGACGCTTCGGATACGAGTTCATCCATGGGAGCGATAAGTCGAGTGCTTACGTTGAATGGTGTTGAGTATCAGGGATTGGAATATATCAGGAATCCGGAGGCGATGGATGTAATGGTGGTTCCTCAGTTTAGTACGAGTCCTAGTTTTGATTCTCTAAGCAGTAGCGTGGTGTTCTCTACCGATCCGATTGAAGGTGGATTAGAGAAAGTGGTTGTGCGTTCTTTAAATCCCTTGGGGGAATCTGGTGAGTTCAGCCGATTGGTTCTAGTCTCAGACGAGAGCTAATCGAAGCATTTACTTATATCATCACCTTCGTCGCATCTTTAGCGGCTACCGCTTATACTTCTATCGGGTTGAAACATCTTTACGATAAAGAATTCAAGGGAAGAATTTATTTTGCAGGGCGTTGAGGCTGACTACTTTATCAGTTTTTATCCCCTGTGCATATGAGGCAACCCCCGAAGAGTCGTATGAAATACCTGATTATCAGTCTATAGTTTGCCATAGTTTCTAACATTCGTATCGCGAATGATTATGAATCCTCCAAGACACGACTTATCATCCTTGCCGATATGGGCAATGAGCCGGATGAAGAAGCTGAAAAAGGAAGAGGCAGCTAGGTAGATTTTGAAGAATTGGAGTCTTATACAAACGGCAGATGCTTGAATTTTCGTTTGAGAACACGTTCGCTATCGCACTCCATCCACTTGTCGAGAATGGTAGAGTAGACCCTGCGAAAGTCTGTCGAAAATTGGAGGTCTTTATTATTCTTAAGATTCAAGTCCGGGGCGGATCCCACAATCTGCTTGTCGATATGATTTCCCATAATGAACAGAGGAGCGGCGGTGCCATGATCCGTTCCACCGCTTTCATTTTCGCTGGGACGGCGGCCGAATTCGGAAAAGGTCATCGTCATAACCTGGTCATCGATTCCACGTGCTTCCAAGTCTTTTTGGAACGCAGCGAGGCTCGTTGAGAGTTCTCGCATTAAGCGTTGGTGAGTATTCAGCTGGCCCTGGTGGGTATCGAAACCACCGAGTGAAACAAAATAGATGCGAGTAGGTAGCCCGGAGCTAATAAGGGAAGCGACGTTCTTCAGGGACTGGCCGAGGCGGCTTCCCGGGTATTTGGC
>CALGUT010000850.1 GCA_937920335.1 uncultured Opitutales bacterium | reverse complement strand
TTCCAGAAATCGGTTTCGTGAATAATCGAGATAGGGTCTCCCTGTTTGCGGAGTGCCATCGCTTCCTCTACGATTTTTCCAAAACAGGAAAAGGCCCAGCATTGGTTTCCGGCGGCACCGTAGATCAAGTAGTTCACTTCACTTGTGAAGGCTCGGCTGAAGACTCCTCCGACGGCCTCGATCATGATCGCAAGCTCTTTGCGGTTTGTGCGGGTCGACTGTCCAACGAAAGAAAAGGTTTTGTTGTTGAAATGGATCACGGGAGCGACTGTGCAAACACCCGCCGTTGATACTTTTTCCTTTAGTGCGCTGTCTATCCGGGTTTGGTCGGTTAGCGGAAGGCTTGAGAAACCAGCAAAGAATGCTTTCAGTAATTCAGACTCCTCCTCATTGAACTTCCCGTCTTTAAGGGCATTTACCATCAAAGAATAGATCTCATCATAGGGGTAGCAGCCGGCCAGGTGCTCATTCTCATTGAGCCATAGTCTGAGCGATTCGATTTCATTTTCTTTGATCAATCCATCAGCCAGAATTCCGTGCACGAGACCCTGCAGATATTCCAGGTCGCCTGTGATTTCATTGTAACAGGATCGTTCAGACAGGGCACGTTCCAGAAACCAGTTGATACCCGTAAGTTCATCTATTTTAACGACGCCGTCCTCCAGAGCCTCATCGACCATAGGCAGGATTTCATTGAACGGGTTCAGTCTCCCGTAGCTTATGTTTTCCGAACGCCAGTCACTCAGTCTCAGTACTTCCTGCGGTTCAATCCGTTCGTCGGATTTGATAGTATCAACGATATCCTTCAGATGTGTGAGGCCAGCGTTGAGCGTTTCGGGGCTACAATACTTATGGAAGGTCTGGTCGTTTGTATCGTTCATCCAGGTAAGTATTTAGTGCGAAATATCTAAGTAGCTAGTCGAACCTTTTTTGTCGGATGCCTAGCGGGTTCCGGTGCCAGATTGGATGGCTGCCAGGTGTTCCCGCATGGTTTGTGCGATGACGGGTTGTTCGTGGATGACATTTAGCATCTGTCGTGGATCGGCTCTCAGGTTATGGAGCTGTTCTTTCGGAGCATCGGGTTTCCGCTCGCCGTTTACCATGTTGCTATTCTCTTGACCGGCAAAGTGTAGGGCGGGATAGCCACCGAAGCCATGGGTTCCTACTTCGGGGCTACTGAATCCGCCGCCAGCTGGTCCGCTGATATACATCCAGTCACCCGCGCGCAGGGATAGGTGGGTTTTCCGAAAGGGTGATAATACCAGATGATCTCTCACAGGCTGTGATACATCGCCGGTCAGTGCGGTCAGGATGTTGAAACTGTCAGGGCCCTCTCCGTCTTTTAGCTCGTATCCTGTTAGAGCGGCCATCGATGCGAGAAGGTCGACGTTGGAGATGAGCTGATTGGAAACGCTACCAGCCGGAATCTTGCCGGGCCAGCGCGCGATGAAAGGGACCCGGTGTCCACCTTCCCAGGCGTCGAATTTGAATCCCAATAAGTCGCCGTTCTGCCTGTGTCCGAGGTTCCAGGCATTTTGTCCGCCCAGGTTGATCATACCACCATTATCGCTGGTGAATATAAGCAGTGTGTTGTCGGCCAAACCTTCTTCATCGAGGGTGCGGGTTACTTCACCGACAATCCAATCGAGCTCATGAATAAAGTCTCCGTAACGGCCTGCGTCACTGGTGCCCTGGAATTGTGGATGAGGGGTGAAGGGGTGGTGGATATTGGTCGTCGGGAAATAGAGAAAGAAGGGTTCCTCCTTATGTGCTTTGATCCAAGACACCGCTTTGCCGGCAAGAGTGGTTCCAACGTAGGTATCGTCGTAGAGGGCATGGGCTTCCTTGGCACCGCCGATTTGATCGATGCCCATTTTTTCTTCAAAGACTTTCGTCTCTGCTACTTGATCGAAGACAAAGGGGTCGTCCGGATCGAGGCCGACCACCCGATGGTTTTCGACGTATACAAAGGGTGGGTGGCTATTCACCACTGGCATGCCGAAATAGTAATCGAAACCGAGCTCAAGTGGACCAGGGTCAAGGTCGCCGTTCCAATCGGGAGCCTCTTCGCCGAAGCCCAGGTGCCACTTGCCAATACATGCGGTGGCGTATCCGGCCTGTTTCATCACATCAGCCACGGTCGTTTGGTCGGGGTCGACAATGAGCCCGACCTTGAGAAAGACGGGAGCCCAGTGCTCACCCCGAAACGCGTATTCGCCCGTGAGCAGGGCGTAGCGGGATGGCGTGCATACCGCCGAGGCCGTGTGGGCATCGGTAAAGCGTCGGCCTTGGGCAGCTAGCTTGTCGATGTTGGGTGTTTGGACCTTGGTGGCTCCGTATACGCTGGTGTCACCATAGCCAAGATCGTCGGCAAAGATGATGACGACATTGGGTTTATCCTGCGCGAAGCTGAAGAGGGTTGTGAGGAAGAAGAGTAGGGCGGAGACTTGTTTCATGGGGTGGCTGTTGCAGATGCAGGGTTCGCGATTTCGGATGCGAGGGCCGAGCCTACCTGAGACTGCCCCCGTTTATTTCCTACTATTGGACGA
>CALGUT010000849.1 GCA_937920335.1 uncultured Opitutales bacterium | reverse complement strand
TGGTATCGGAACCGGGAAGGATATAATTTTGATGAATCCTTCGACGTTTTTGGCTCGTCCATTCAAGTGGTTGGAGGCTGGCTCTGGTAAGAGCTTCGTGTCTCCTGCACCTACGTTTGGTTATCAGTTTTGCGTCGAAAGGATTAAAGATGCCCAACTCGAGGGAATTGATCTTTCAGCACCGAAACGCTTCTGTATCGGGTCTGAAATGGTGAGGCCAGATACGATGGAGGCTTTTTTGAAGAAAATGGAACCGACAGGTCTCAAAGCGGAGCACTTTCTTCCGTGTTACGGTATGGCTGAAGCTACGCTTGGATTGACGTTTGACCAAACCGGAAAAGGCATTCGTGTATCCGAACCGGATGAAGGAGGGAGTGGTCAACCGGTAGAATCCGTTGTTTGTTGCGGTACCCCTATTCCGGATACGATTGTCAGGATAGTTAATTCAGAAAATGAATCAGACGTATTACCTGAGGGACAGCTTGGAACGATTCAGGCGCGAGGGCCCAGTATCTTTTCGGGTTATTTCGAAAATGAAGCCGCGACGAACGCTACGATTGTTGATGGCTGGTTGAAAACAGGTGACCTTGGGTTTATTCGTGACAGGGAACTGTATATCGTTGGTCGAGCTAAAGAAGTGCTGATCATACGTGGAGAGAATATTATGCCTCATGACATCGAGTGGCAGGTCGAGGAAGTCCGCGGCCGCGGTGGAGCTGAACGTAGTGGTGCATTTTCGATCCTGGACAAACAAAATGGAGAAGAGCCTGTTTTAGTAGTCGAGACGTCTCTTTCCGATCCAGCAGAAATAGAAGAGCTGGGAGAGCAAATTCGCAGCCGTATCGGACGGGTTATGAGTCTTGTGTTGACTGATCTTGTTTTCATTCGCAGGGGGCAATTGCCGAAAACAACGAGCGGAAAGATTCAACGCGGGCGTTTGAAAGAAGACTATTTACAGGGAAAGATTGATCGTTTGAACTAAATATTTCCTATTAAGCCTTTTGAATAATATTAGTAATGAGTAACGAAGATACCGTTTACAACATCCTGGTGAAGCTGACTGGGAAAGACAGAAGTGACATTACACCGGAGACAGACCTGACGTCGGGTTTAGGAGTTGATTCACCGATGGCTCTACAGCTTCTTTTCGAGCTGGAAGAAGCGTTAAATATTGAAATTACCGATGAAGAAGCGGCTTCCATGGAAACCGTGGGCGACGTGCTCAAGCAAGTGAATACCTAGCCTTAGTATGCCGAGCGAATCTCCGGCGACGTCAACGATTCCACTCAAGGCGTATGTTATCGCATCACTCATACGAGTGATCACAACGGTCCTTGCTTTGACCTACAGAGTTAAGGTCGTAGAAGGGGAAGGGCGGGTTCGCGAGCTCCTTGATCGCAAAGATCCTGTCATACTTTGTGCGTGGCACAATCGAATCTTTTTTATGTCGAGGTTCGTGGAAAAGTATCTGACACGGAAGGGATTTAAGCTGACACAGATGGTTAGCCTTTCCCGGGATGGTAATGTCGGATATTTATTAGGGAAGTGGGCGAAACTGAGAGTGGTGCGCGGGTCTTCTAATCGAGGGTGTAGTAAGGCGTTGCGCGGGCTGTGCCGTGAAATTCAGAAAGAGCAAAGTTCTATCGTGATCCTTCCGGATGGCTCTCAAGGTCCGGTTTATGAGGCAAAAGCAGGAGCTATCGTATTGGCGCAATTGTCTGGTGCGCCTCTGTGTTTATTCTCTTATAAAGCTGATCGTGTGTGGCGCGTGAAGTCCTGGGACAAATTGATCGTTCCCAAGCCATTTTCCAAAATCTCCATTAGATTCGCGAAACTCTACACCATTCCGCGGGAACTGAATAAGGCAGAATTGGAGTTCGAGAGACGGCGTTTGGAAGACAAACTAAACGATTTATAGCCCAAAGGTCGGTCTCTCAACCCATCCAAAAGCCTTTTCGGTGGGATATACTGAGGACCTTATTGCAGTGATTGCAGTAGTAGATGAACCGAACGCCAAAGGTCGATTTCACTCGCTGTGAGTTGACTGTCTTGAGCTTTACTTCGCAATGGGGACAGATCGGGGCTTTTTCTGGCGTATCTTGAATCGTTATCATGTGTCATCGGTTCGTTTATACAAACCGGTGGATTCGGAAACTATTCCGAAAAGATGGATAGAATTTCTACGGCTATTGCATTTTCGTATTCTTTGGCAATATCGAGAGCGGTCTTTTCATGATCGGAGATGATCGTTGGATCTACACCTGCCTCGATGAGCATGCGGATAAGTTCAGCATCTCCTCCAACCGCAGCTTCATGAAGAGGGGTTCCTCCAGCAGCGCTCAGTCGCGAAACATCAGCTCCGTTCTCGAGGAGAAGTTTTGTGATCGCATTTCGATTTTTGGCTCCGGCGAGGTGGAGGGCAGTCCATCCCTGGCTATCTCGAACATCGAGGTCTACTCCGACATCCAGAATCGCTTCAGCGACCTCGAAGAGATCGCGATCAATGGTGAGATGCATTGCGGTCTGACTTCGTGAGGTTAGTATATTCG
>CALGUT010000848.1 GCA_937920335.1 uncultured Opitutales bacterium | reverse complement strand
TGAATCCTGCTCAATCTGACCGAAGCGCCTCTACACACTATTCGCGTCGCAGTTTCGTCAAAACTGTGAGCGCTGCTTTAGGAGCACAAATCGGGTTTTCACACCTGCTTCCAAACGGTCTAATGCCCGTCGCGCTAGGAAATTCACATGCGTCGTTTGCGATCGATGGAAAACCAGGACTAACGATATTAAACGATCGTCCCGTTAACGCTGAAACTCCGGCACACTTGTTGAACGATGATATTACACCAGCAAGCCGTTTGTTTGTGCGTAACAATGGATTACCACCGCTAGAAGCGAATGCCGATAACTGGACCCTCAAGGTAGGGGGAGAATCCGTCAAAAACGGCAGGAGTTATACGCTGTCAGAACTGAAGCGTCGATTTACCAACGTATCTCACGCTCTCACACTCGAATGCGGCGGTAACGGTCGCGCAGATTTCTACCCTCCAGCCAGTGGTAACCAATGGACCACCGGAGCGGTCGGCTGTCCCGAGTGGAGCGGCATCCGCCTAAAAGATTTACTCGATGATTGCGGCTACAAGGACGACACGGTTTACATCGCCTACAATTCGGCAGATCGCCACTTAAGTCAGGATCCGAGCAAAGACGCAATTTCGCGAGGAATCCCGCTTTGGAAGGCTCTTGAAGAAGAATCCATGATTGCGTGGGGCATGAACGGAGAACCTCTTCCGTCTCATCACGGCTACCCGCTCCGTCTTGTGATCGGTGGCTGGCCTGGATCTACCTCGGGTAAATGGATCAATGAGCTCCTGATAAGGAATCAGGTTCACGACGGAACCAAGATGACTGGCAGCTCGTATCGCGTCCCCAAATACCCCGTCAAACCAGGAACTGAAGTTCCCGATGAAGACATGGAAATCATTGAATCCATGCCCGTAAAATCTTTGGTCACTTCGCCGAAAAGCGGCATCCAGATTAGGCAATCCGATAGCCTCAAACTTCATGGACATGCGTGGGCTGGCGACCTGAAAGTCAGTAAACTATCGGTATCGATTGATTTCGGTCAGACCTGGACATTGGCCAAACTTCAGAAGCCAGTTAATCGCCTTGCCTGGCAAAACTGGGATGCCGAAGTTCGATTTCCGAAGAAAGGCTATTATGAAGTATGGGCCCGAGCTGTCGATTCTGCGGGAACCTCTCAGCCGATGCTCGTTCCCGGCTGGAACCCCAAAGGTTATCTTAACAATTCCTGTCACCGGATAGCGGTATATGTCAGCTAGAGACCAGATACAGTCAGTAAGCCGACTCGTTTGCTTACTTATGTTTTGGGGATGTGTGTGCTCCCTCAATGCCAACGATCCTAAGGTTGATCCCGAAACAGGCTTGATTATGACTGAGAACTGGAAGCTGGTTAAGACTCACTGCATGCTCTGCCACTCCACAAAAGGATTTACTCAGGTTCGAATGGACCGGAAAAACTGGGAGAAAATAATCCGGCAAATGCAGGAGAAAAACGGACTGTGGCAACTCGGTATCGTCG
>CALGUT010000847.1 GCA_937920335.1 uncultured Opitutales bacterium | reverse complement strand
CGATGGGCCACGTCCTGCGCTAACCACTCCGTATAGCGATCTTGCTCCTCCGGCGTCAGTCCGCGATCCAAGCGAGCCAACCATTCCGAGGCCGCTGCCTCTACCGCGGAGTTTTCATCAAATTCTGATGGAAAATATTTCATTATGTATTTCGAGTTTTGTAACCTCGCTGGTGAAAGAAAGCGGTGCATTTGCGCATCCCGATACCTATTTGGGCTTCCACCGTATGCTCCGAAATTCCCAATTTCGCAGCCACTTCCTTTTGCGACAGTCCGTAAATTTTTCTGAGCGTCATTACTTGGCGACAGCGATCCGGCAATGACTGAATCGCAGAGACCAATTGATCAATCTCCTCCTGGAGAGCGGTGGACTCAAAGGGACCCGCCATCTCATCCGCCAGAACAAGCGGATCCAGCCTTTCCCCCTCGGGTGAATACTCCAGATTCATGCGACGCAGCTTGTTGATCGCAAGATTCCGTGATACCACAAAAAGAAATGCCTGTGGATTCGGAATCGGGCCGGATTCATGGGCTTTAAGAATGCGTGAAAAGGTTTCCTGAATTAGATCGTCCACATCCCGGATAGCTGAAAACCGGGATTTTATCCATCGACGCAGTCCGGCCTCGTGAGGCAGTACTGCGTCTACGAACCATAGGGATTGCTCTGTTTCTTTATAGGGCATCTTTATTCAGTGAAAGCATGCGAATACTTTCCCTCTCTACAGAAAACAGTCTAGAGAACCGTTTCCGTTAAGAGAAGCTGTTATTAATTCCACTTTTTTTTGAGCGCCTCCTAAATCAAGCACATCAGCTGATCACTCAATAAACACAAAGAAAGTCAAATCGGCGATGGCAGCTCCTTGTCATAATGTTAACGAAACTATATCGGCTGATTTTCAAGTCTTACTGGATTGGTATAATTTATCTGAAAAGAACCAGGTTCGGGCCCCGCCCCTTGTTGACTCCCTATGGAGTAAATCCCCTTTCCCGGGGCTCTCCTACTACCAACCTCTAGTTTAAACTGATGGCTGATTCATCCGGAAAATTACTGGCACCCGGCAATTAACAATACGAATGGGCCACTTTGACGTTATTAAAAGGAAAACCTAAAAGAGTTTTCCAATTTGAACGTAGCAAGCAGAGAGAGTAATGGACAGCAACCACTGAGAGTGCACGTCGCTTCCCAAGCCTTGATAGCCGTAAATATGGGTTTACGGTTATTTAAATGAAAACCACAATCGAATTGCCAGATCCACTGATAAAAGAGGCGAAGCGTATTGCCCTGGAGCGAGGCCAAACACTCAAGGACGTGATGATCAGCGCCCTCGAAAGCGAAGTTAAACGGGTCAAAAAAGATGAGCTTCTAAGCTGGGTGCGGGGAACCCAAAAAGAGTTTAAAGAAACCGGGTGGGAAAACGCTGACCAGTATGTGGCGGAACAAAGGAGCGGTTGGGAATGAGAGTCTTTTGGGACACGAATCTTTTCATCTACCTCTGGGAAAATTCAGTCCTTACAGAAAAAGCTATGCAACTTGTGGAAAGCTATTCATCAAATGAAGATGAGCTATGCACTTCCTCGCTAAGCCTCGGAGAAATTCTTGTGAAACCGTTTTCCGACGGGACGTTAGACATGGTAGAAGCTTATGTCCGCCGGTTCACAGAAATTGAAGTCCTCCCGTTCGGACAACAAGAAGCGATCACGTTTGCACGCCTCCGCAGTCAATTTCCTTCCCTAAAACCACCAGATGCCATTCAACTAAGCTGCGCTTTGGAAAACGGAGTCGCCAATTTCGTCACAAACAATGACCGCTTAAATCGCTTGGACCTTGAAGCAATGAGTATATTCAGTTTGGAAGAAGTGCTCTCTGCTTTGAGCAAAGGAAGTCGATGTCTGATTTTGAGAAGCAGGTAAAAACGAGTCGACCGAACGCAGCGGCACAACAACCAGCGGTTCACAGGTTTGAGGTAAGAACAGCTTCAGGACAAAAGCTAACCGACTCCTTTACCAAGAAGGGGTCCTCGCCTTTAGGGAACCGAAACTCGATAAAATATCGGGTCCGACACCTGTTGTGTCCTTTGACGTTGGTGGTTCGACTACGTGAAGAAAATGCAGACAAATTAGCCCAGAGAGTGTCTGAGGATTCATCGCTGAATCTAGATCAAAATTGAGGCGACCCAGTTGTTTTACGCGTTTAGAATTCAGGTACAAAAGGAATTGAATTCGTAAATGGGAGTATTGATGAACGCGGAAAAGGCAGTAGCCAAAGCTATTTGTGATTAAGAGCAAATTCACAATAAAAGACTAAACCACTAGGTCCGTCCCCTTGCCCTTACCATACTAGGACCGTCTCCATATATGTCCCCTTCGAGGTCGATGGGAGCACGTTTCCCCAATATTTTAACTTAGCGGCAAAACCACGAAATTACTTTGTTTCCTCGAAGCCGCAAAAGTCCAACCTTGACCGTATATCCCATGTAGATACAACTTGCGATTATGAAAGCCAAAGTTGCCCGCTGGGGAAACAGTCTTGCTCTACGATTGCCGAAACAGTTGACGAACAGCTACCATATCTCAGAAGGGAGCGACGTCGAGATTGTTGAAGAAGCTCAAGGCTTGTTAGTTAAACCTCTTTCCGGGAGACATTTTCACTTGGAAGACCTGTTGAAAGGCGTGTCGAAAAAGAACATTCACACTGAGATCGAAACTGAAGGACCGCAAGGAAGGGAGATTTGGTGAGCGGGTATGTTCCCGCAGCTGGTGATCTGGTTTGGCTTGAATTAAACCCTCAAGCAGGTCACGAACAAGCCGGCCACCGGCCAGCCATTGTCCTATCCAGAAAAGAATACAACCGCAAAACCGGATTGGCAGTGTTTTGTCCCATCACTTCCAAAATCAAAGGCTATCCATTCGAGGTCCTGGTCGCAGGTCAAAAAATAAGTGGAGCGGTATTAGCCGATCAGGTGAAAAGCTTTGATTGGAAGGTTAGAAAAGCAAAATTCATCGAACGGGCTGACTCTCACGTTTTCGAGGAAGTTGTCGGTAAATTGTATGCCATAATCGGTTAAGAAAAATTCTAAATCGTTCACAGATCAGAAAACACTACATCAACGGGTCCAGTATCTTGCTGTTTCTCCTATCAGCCTTCCTCCACAGCTAACCGGAAACAGCCAAAGTTTCCCCGGCCAACGACGTGGATCAGAGCTTCACCTGAAAAATCAAGGATATGCAGGTTCAATTCAGGAGCCTCCCGAAACTGCTAAATTGGCTATAAGGTGAGGTCTCGGCAGTCTGAGAAATACGCCGCTTTCAACAATGTCAGGTCGAAAACTCAGCTTCACAAATTTGAGAAACCCCCTAAAACTTCAGTTAAGCATTTGTACAGAATCAAGACCTGACGTCATTTGCCTGCCCCTGACGTCATTTGCCTGCCCCCTATTGTGCCCTCTTCCACAAAATATCTTTTACAGGCATTACGATGATATGATCACTTATCCGTTTTTTACCTGCATTGAAGTAATATTCATCAGTTCGTCAAAGTGTTCGGATTCTCAAATTTCT
>CALGUT010000846.1 GCA_937920335.1 uncultured Opitutales bacterium | reverse complement strand
CCACCTTACCCCGCTTACCCCAAACACCCTACTCTTACCACTCCTGCTAATTATGACGACCTCATGACCTTGTGCTTGCAAATAAACTGCCAGCTCAGAACCGATAAGTCCATTACCACCGGTTATAGCAATCTTTCTTGATGGGTAAGACTTTAAATCCATCCAATCATTTAAATCATTCTGGGTAGTGGTATGCCGATATGTGAATAACTGGTTCAGTTTTTTTCTGACCTTTGAGTAACCCAGCGCGTGCCCGTAAGCCCCGAAGGGTAGCTCAAACTGCACAGTATCTTTAAGATTCGTCTCTAACGGGTTAATCGACCTAAACGAGTGCGTATGCTTCCAATACTTGAATGGGCCCTTTTCCTGAATATCAACAAACTGCCTGTTCTCTTGATACTCGATATGCTTCGCCTTCCATACTGACTTGAATGGACCCAGGTTCATCTGAATTGAGACCGAGTCTCCAGCCCTGATCCCACCCCGCTTCTCTAAGACTTGTATGGGCTCCCATGGGGGTGAAAGACGCTGAAGAGCCGACGGGCGTTCATGGTAGCCAAACACATCGGCGGCTGGAGCCGAAATCTTTGATTCGTAAGAATATAAGTGTGTGGCCATATTTAACCGATTAGTAATACCGTACTCGCAGGGAATGAAAACAGAAAACCCCGTGAGAATGATCCACACGGAGTTTTCTAAAGATCTGTGTCGCTAAACAATTAGCCAGAAACTTCCTGCCGCGCCTTTTCACCAAGCGGCGTTGAAATGTAACGCTCACCAGTACTACAAGCCACGGTCACGATATTCTTGCCGGCCATTTCGGGGCGTTTCGCAATCTGCATTGCCGCCCAAGTATTTGCGCCCGTTGATATTCCAACGAACAAACCTTCCTGCAACGAAATCTGACGGGCCGTTTCGAAAGCATCTTCGTTTGATACCTGAACAACATCGTCGATGATGGATGTATTGCAGTTGCCTGGAATGAAACCAGCGCCAATACCCTGGATTTTGTGAGGGCCTGGTTGCCCACCAGAAATAACTGGAGATGCTGACGGCTCAACAGCTACCGTAAAGAGATCCTTGCGCGCCTTAATAACTTCGGAAACACCAGTGATAGTTCCGCCGGTACCAACGCCAGCAACAAAAGCGTCAATATTTCCTTCCAATGCTGACCAAATCTCCTCCGCAGTCGTTTGCCTGTGAACCTCGGGATTGGCTGGATTTTCAAACTGTTGAGGCATCCATGCATTATCACCGTTTTCTTCAACCAATTCTTTTGCCCGAGCAATCGCGCCCCCCATTCCTTTTGGACCAGGAGTAAGAACCAGTTCGGCACCTAACATTCGGAGCAATACTCGGCGCTCCATAGACATGGTCTCTGGCATCGTTAGAATTAGCCGATAACCACGGGCAGCGGCAACGAACGCTAAAGCGATTCCCGTATTGCCAGACGTAGGCTCAATAATTACGGAATCAGGTTTAAGAATTCCTGACGCTTCACCAGCTCTGATCATCGCATTACCTATCCGGTCTTTAACACTTGAAAGCGGGTTAAAAAACTCGCACTTCAAATAAATATTTGCCGGCAGATCAGCCGTGATTCGGTTGAGCTTTATCAACGGCGTATTGCCGATGGACTGTGTGACATCGTTTGCTAAAAGAGACATAATCTTGGATCGGTTTTGAGGTTTAAAACAGTACAACTAAAAATGGCTCTCCAGAAATAGGGAGAATTAATTAACAGTGGAAGACGAAAACTAAAAAAAGGAGGTCCGGAAACTATTCCAAGATCTAACGTCGCCTTTTGGGACCGAAGCTACGAATCGGAGCGTTACGATTGATCTGGTGATTTCGCAAACGGTAAACGATTCTTGCCTTATCAATATCATAAGGGCTCATCTCCATCTTCACCATATCACCCGCAGTAATTTTGATAAAATTCTTTCTTAGTTTTCCTGAAATGTGCGCCAATACCTGGTGCCCATTTTGAAGCTCAACGCGAAACATGGTACCTGGGAGAACCGCCGCGATTTTACCTTCGACTTCAATTACTTCATCATTTGCCATAAGTGACTTAAAAGTGCCCTTCTATTTGGGCTTATCTATTAAACTAAAAAGAATGGAGTAGAAAGCTGCATCCCCTTCTCAGAGTCAAGGTTTAAGAAACAGCAACTAACCAGTGGAATACTTACCAAAACCTCAGTCTTCATGCCCATTTGAGAAGATTTATCCTTCCCAATTGAATAAGGATGACAGCTTCTACATGAAGCTCGCTTACAACATCGCCATAGATGCTTACAGAAATAATGAAGTCCCCGTGGGAGCGGTTATTGCCCACCAAGGAGAAGTCATCGCTTCAGCCCACAATCAGGTAGAGCTCACCGGTGATCCAACAGCCCATGCTGAAATCCTTGCCATCACCCAGGCCACCCAAAAACTCGAAGACTGGCGACTAAATGAGTGCACACTATTCGTGACCAAAGAACCCTGCCCTATGTGCTCAGGAGCCAGTGTGATGGCTCGAATCGGGCGAGTTGTCTATGCAGTTCCGGACCCAAAAATGGGCTTCATGGGCGGAGCACTTGACATTACTAAAGTCCAGTCACTTAACCACCATATCGAGCTATCTGCTGGGGTGCTTGAGGAAGACTGTAGAGCATTGCTTTCTCATTTCTTTGCCGGAAAACGAGTCTAAGTGGTTGACGCTAACCGCATGTTTATAAAGGTGGAACTACACGGAGCGCTGCTCCGGCCTTTTCAAATCGAATCAACAATAACCGAAAAATAAATTATTATGGCCTACGAACTTCCTAGTTTGGGATACGCATACGACGCGCTAGAACCTCATATTGATGCGCGCACTATGGAAATCCATCACAGCAAACATCACCAAACCTATATCACGAATGCAAATGGTGTTTTGGAAAACAACCCTGACCTTGCTGCTAAATCGGCAGACGATCTAATTTCTGATCTTGACTCGATCCCCGAAGCAGCTCGCACACCCTTGCGCAACAACGCAGGCGGACACAGCAACCACTCATTTTTCTGGAAGATAATCGCACCAGGGGGAAGTAATGAGCCCACCGGCAACCTCGCAGCCGCTATTGAATCCGAGCTAGGTGGTTTAGACGCATTGAAAGCCGCATTTGCCAAAGCAGGAGCGACACGCTTTGGAAGCGGATGGGCATGGCTAAGCGTAAAAGACGGAGCACTAGTTGTTCACTCAACCGCGAATCAAGATTCGCCCCTTATGGAAGGCGCGACTCCTGTCATCGGCCTGGACGTCTGGGAGCATGCCTACTACCTCAATTACCAAAATCGCCGCCCCGATTACATCGGAGCATTCTGGAACGTCCTGAACTGGACACAAGCCGAGGAAAACTACACAGCCGCTAAGGGCTGATCTGGTTTCGCAACAGAAAATTTTCAGAGGCCATCCTATCGGATGGCCTTTTTTGTAAACTCCGTGTAAATGGTTTCAAAAAAGCCTCAAAGCACTTGGCGTGACTCCCGCAAATAGGACCACTTGAAAAGTTAGTCTGGTTGGCTTAAT
>CALGUT010000845.1 GCA_937920335.1 uncultured Opitutales bacterium | reverse complement strand
GAGCAGCCATTCATGGTCTCATTCTGGTATTACAATGTGCACACGCCCCATATTCCACGCAGAGACTTGCTTCCATTATTTGAAGGGAAAGAAGGTTTGGAGGGTAGGCGGGCTGCTTATGCAGCTCAGGTTATGGCAGTTGATGAATCGATCGGTCGGGTTCGAGCTGCTCTTAAGTACAAGGGATTGGATAAAGACACTGTTATCGTACTGACGAGTGATCAGGGCAGTTACTTCGAATGGGCGCCTTTCCGTGGTGGTAAGCGTATCGATACTCTGGGAGAAGGTGGGGCACGTGTTCCGTTTATCGTGAGTTGGCCGGGCATCACTGAACCTGCTTCGCAAAACCACAGCGTTATTCAGACAACTGACGTTTTTCCCACGTTGGTGGAATTAGCTGGCGGTGATCCAGATCAATACAAAGACCTGGATGGTGTGTCGCTGCTTTCAACTATCAGGGAGAACGATTTGCTTGATCGAGGAGTGCCCATTTACGGATATCGCGCTTACGAAGATTTGTATACATCGGTGCGCGAAGGGGATTGGAAATTGTTTGCTTATCGGAGTGGGAAAACCGAACTGTACAACGTCGCCAGTGACATTTCTGAAGTAAACGACCTGGCAGACAAGTATCCGGCTCGCGTGGAGGCGCTAACCCAGAAACTAATCGCCTGGGAAAAGGAAATGGAAGTCGATCAGTACTCTGGAGTGCAGTGAGAGTATTGATGGGAAAGGTAGTTTGCTTTAAATTACGTTGATCCGCGATTCGCATGTTGATCTGTTTGCAGCTGTCTCTTTGACGGTTGCCTATGAATGACGCATTTAATTCCGACTATCCATCTATCGAACACCTGCGCGAGAAAGCCCGCAAGCGCATGCCCGGGTTTGCGAATGACTACCTAGAGGGCGGCTGTTTTTCGGAGATCAACCTCCAGCGTAATACCGCCGATATCCGTGACGTTCAGCTGCGGCCTTTCTACCTGCGCGACTACGCTGGGAGTGATCTGAAGACTACCCTTTTCGGTAAGACTTACGATGCGCCGTTTGGTGTTTCACCCATTGGGCTGCAAGGACTCATGTGGCCGCGCTCGACAGAGATCCTGGCCAAATCGGCATTTGAAGAAAATATACCGTTCACGTTAAGCACCGTAGGGACTGCGAGTATTGAAACCGTGTCCGAGCTCACGGAAGGTAATTTCTGGTTCCAGCTCTACCATCCGGTAGAAGATGATCTGCGGGATAAGTTACTCGATCGCGCGGAAGCGGCCGGTTGCAAGACTTTGGTCATACTAGCGGATACGCCGACCTTTGCTTACCGGCCCAAAGAGATACGCAACGGACTCTCGATTCCACCCCGTATGTCTTTGCGAAATATTCTGCAAATGACGGCACACCCTGCCTGGTCGTTTGGGCAACTCGGAGCTGGTATTCCTGAGTTTAAAACCATGAAACCCTACATACCAAAGGGGCTCAATATGAAGCACCTGGGTCTCTTTATGAACAAGACCTTCTCAGGACGGCTTACGGTTGATAAGATCAAAGCCATCCGCGATCGCTGGAAAGGCAACCTGGTCGTGAAGGGTGTGGTGACCGATGAAGATGCGGCCAAGGTTATTGAGCTCGGCCTGGATGGTATCATCGCCTCCAACCATGGAGGGCGCCAACTGGACTCAGGTCAATCGACGATCAAGCCCATGACTCAATTAGCGAAGACCTACGGTGATAAAATCACCATAATGCTCGATAGTGGTGTGCGGTCGGGGCCTGATGTCGCTTGTGCGCTTGCCAGCGGCGCCAAATTCGCGTTCTTGGGCCGCTCATTTATGTACGGTGTGTGTGCGCTCGGAAAAACTGGAGGGTTACATACGATGACGATGCTCAAACGGCAGCTCCAACAAGTCATGGAGCAAATCGCCTGTGAAAAGGTGGAGGATTTTCCAAAGCATCTGATCGAGGAATAACCCCCGCCTGTTGTTTAGGTTAAGGGTTAAAGATTCTCGAACACTGATTATTCTTTAACGGACGTTGACTCCTGGTTGAAACCCCGTTCGTTTGCGCATCTTATGAACAATATTAAATCGCTTTTCTTAGTTTCCGTCGCAGCCACTGGTTTAATCGTGGCTGGTTGCTCCAATCCTGCAGATGACACCGAATCAGCTAAAGTCGCTGATGCAGTGAGTAATGTTGAAGCTGCGGTAGGTGCTGCCAGCTACACGATCAGTCCCGATTCCAAAGTTTCATTCGTGGGTTCCAAAGTGACTGGAAGTCACGATGGTGGTTTCAAAGCTTTCGATGGCATGATTGCAGTGGCTGACGGTAAAATCGTCGCACCCAGCAAGGTAACTATCCAGATGAATTCAATTTGGTCGGATAGTGATCGATTGACTGGTCATTTGATGAGCCCCGATTTCTTTGATGTAGAAAACATTCCAACGGCTGAGTTCGCAGTGACTTCTATGGATGGCGATGAGATGACGGGAAACCTAACACTCCATGGTGTGACCAAGAGTATTACCTTCAAGCCGGAGGTAATGATCACCGACTCAGAAGTAACGATGAAGGCGGAGTTTGATATTATGCGTTTCGATTTCGATATCGTTTACAAAGGCAAGGCCGATGATTTGATTCGCGACGAGGTAGTTATCAAACTGGATGTGACGGCTACGAAAGGAGCTTAGTCGATCTCGCTTTGTCGTATCTTTCATACGCATGAACCAGAGAAGTCGCACTGGTTGCTGATATGCGTCAGTCTTGGAAGGAGGAAGACTCTTTTTGGGTCTCCTTCCATCCAGTCAGTACCCCGTTTTTAAGGAACAGCTCTGTAATGAGGGTGATACGATCTGTCTTTAGTTTGTTAACGACTTCAATTCTGGTGGTTTCTTCTCTTGTGATCGGATTGATGTAAGGCACCTCACGGGTGTCGGCTTGAACGTTTCGCGTGTATTCTCTCGAATCCTCGTAGATCCATGTTTGTTGGGTTTCGTTTGGGATACCTCGCTTCACTATTGTTAGGGGTTCTCCCAACAAACTTACAATTTCATTCCCACTCATGCCTTTGCGCAGAAAAATTTGTTCATGGTCTGCTTGGGGCTTAGCACCTGGAGTTGTTGTTTCGCATCCGGTTACCAAATTCATGCTTGCGAAAGCGAGCAGAAGTAGAATCAAGGTTTTCATGTGTGCCATAGGTGATTACTTATCTGGGGGGTTGCATTGTCCTAGACGTTTAAGGGACCTTATATGGCTAAGTGGTTTAGTTAAAACCATCTCAACTTATGGATATTACTTTTGATAACACGTATGTGAAATTGCCTGAGCGATTTTATGCGAATCAAAATCCGGCTGCGGTTCCGATGCCAAACCTTATTCTCTTAAATCGAGATCTCGCGGAGCGGCTTCGGATCGATAGTGATTGGTTGAGGACAGAAGCAGGTGTTTCTGTATTGGCTGGCAACTCAGTCCCGGAGAATGCGCAGCCAATTTCACAGGTATATGCCGGTCATCAGTTCGGTGGCTTTGTTCCACAGCTCGGGGATGGGCGTGCAATTCTGTTAGGGGAGATAGTAGGTTCAGATGGTATGCGGTGTGATATGCAATTGAAGGGATCAGGTCGCACCCCGTTTTCTCGAAACGGAGATGGAAAGTCAGCTCTGGGACCTGTCGTTAGAGAGTTTATTGTGAGTGAAGCGATGGCCGCTTTAGGCGTCCGGACAACGCGTGCTCTGGCCGCAGTTACTACTGGAGAAACAG
>CALGUT010000844.1 GCA_937920335.1 uncultured Opitutales bacterium | reverse complement strand
AGCTTACCTTATCGTGATGGTCTTGAATGGAGATAGGTCCTTCTTCGCCGAGCCCAAAGCCTTCTTTGCCCGCATATTTGCTCTGCGCAACGAGCGCATGGAAGATATTACTGCCGCGTTCGTATTGAACGACCTTGAATCCGTTTAACCAGTGTTCGACCTGGCCGTTCTTGCGGACGACTATTCGGCCATGATTCCAGTTGTTGATGTTCACTGGAACCTTGCGGGTAGATACCTCACGGTAGGAAGGAATAAGGTCGTAGAGGGAGGCACAGGTGCGATTTCCGGCAGCTCCCTGGGTGGCATCGGGGTGCACTTTGTCATCGAGAATTTGATACTCGAGGCCGAGAGCGGATTTCCCGCCTTCTGTTACAAAATACTTGATGCCACTATTGGCACCTGTGGTCGGCTTAAATTCGAAATCGAATTCGAACGTGCTGTAGGAAGCTGTCGTGACGATGTCACCGCCGAGGGGATCTCCTTCCTTGGGGTCGGGAATAACAGTGAGCTCACCGTCTTTGATCTCCCAGCCATCTTTTGGAAAGGTATTCTGACTGATCTGCCTCCAGCCTTTGGTTGTCTTGCCATCCCAGAGTAATTTCCACCCGCGTTTTTGTTCGTCGGCCGATACATGGTTGGGGATGAGATTGCGGATGTACAAGCCTCGGCTGGGGGTTGGCTTCTGAATGTCGGTATTGATGCGGATATTCCGCCAAGCAACTTCTTTGCCGATGATTGACTCATTGCTTCCCACTCCGTGTACCTGAAGGGCGATAAACCCCTTGGAGGTGATGTCATCGATTACGTGAGATACGGGTTTGTCGTTTAGCCAGGTCCTTAGCGAGTTTCCTACACACTCAATCTTTACCTTATTCCATTCGTTTTGTTTGAAGAGTTTTTTGGCTTTGGGGTTTAGATCGACAGGGTAGAGCCAACCACGCCGTGCTTCGTCGTAGATACCTGCTGTCCAGCGGCGTTCAGCGGTGTCTAACTCGTACTGGTAGCCATGGACGCGTCCCTCTCGGTATTCTGGAAAACTGAGGCTCCGGAACTGAATGCCTGAATTAAGGCCCTCGTCGACCTTCACTTCCAACTCGAGCACAAAATCCCCGTAGTCCTTGTTGCTGGTAAGAAAGGTGTTGGGCGACGTGGCTACGCTTTTGCCAACGATAGCTCCGTCTTCGATACGGTATTCGGCGTATCCGTTCTTGATGGTCCAGCCATCCAGGTTTTTGCCGTTGAAGAGATCAACCCACTCTGCCTGAGCGACGGTGGCAGAGGAGGCGATGATCAGGGTCGTAACAATGTTTCTAAATAGATTCATGATGAAAAGGTTCATTGAGTGTTTGATTCTTTATTCGACAAATATGTTCCACTACTGAACGGAGCGTCGAAAGGCGTGAATCCAACACGTGTGTGACTTTAGGGTAGTTGTTGCTGTTTTTAGGTGGGTAAATGTTTGCAAGGGTAGCCATGGGACTGCCACAGCTCAGGGTCTTTACAGTATAGACCACAAAACGATCTTGTGATCTATGGCAATATCGAATCGTCTCACGGTCACGTTTGTCCTAGCGTTACTTCTTCTACTAGCTTTTGAATCCAAAGAATGCATCATAGCACCATACTGACTGATATTGCCTGGATTATGGTAGGTGCAATGGTGGCCGCGCTGGTGTTTCAACGGCTACGACTACCAGGTTTGTTGGGCTACCTGTTAGCCGGTGTATTTTTAGGGCCAAACCTCGGGTTGTGGCCGGCCTTGGTCCATATCGAGAACGTTCAAGAGCTGAGCGAGCTGGGTGTGATCTTCCTCATGTTCTACATCGGTCTGGAGTTTGACCTCGACCGACTGAAACAGATCATAGGCCCTGCCTCCCTGGCCCTGATCCTTCAAACGTTACTGATGTTATTCCTCGGTATTCAAGTCGCTCAGTGGATGGGTATGACGCCAGTGAATGGACTCTTCCTCGGCGGGGTCTTGTCAATCAGCTCCTCCATGGTTTCGGTAAAGCTGATTCGTGAAATGGGACTGTTCCAGAGGCCGCATGCCCAGCTGACGGTTGGTATACTCATTCTGGAAGACATTTTGGCGATATTATTGTTGGTTATGCTGAGTGGTGTAGCTGTGCAGGGTCAGCTAGACTGGAATGCCCTGAAACAGTCCGGATTGCTTATTGGCGTATTTGTCGTCGCGGTCTTTCTATTGGGGAAACTGGGGACCCATCGGGTCATAAAAGCCCTTGAGCAACGCGGAACCACCGAGTCGGTGACATTGGTGACACTGGGCATCATCTTTTCAGTGAGTCTGCTCGGGGATCGCTTCAACTTTTCCTGGGCGTTGGGCGGGTTTTTGGCAGGTGCGATTCTTTCCCGCTCGATCTTGGCAAAACGGATTGAGCATCTTACCGAGCCATTGCGGGATTTCTTCAGTGCGATGTTTTTCGTGTCGGTGGGTATGTTGATCGACCCCAAGGCTATCGTTCAGAGCTGGCTGCCGATCGTGTTGCTCTCCGTTTTTGTTATTGTTGGAAAATTCGTATCCTGCTGGCTCGGCCTATTCCTGTCAGGCCAATCACCTCGAGAAGCTG
>CALGUT010000843.1 GCA_937920335.1 uncultured Opitutales bacterium | reverse complement strand
GAACCACATTATGAAATCAAAGCTACTTAGTCTTTTGTTAGGGAGCAGTATTTCCCTCGTTTCATTTTCCGGCTGCGAAAGCGGTCCTCAAGCGCAGGATGGCACAGCAATCGGTGCTCTTGGAGGCGCAATTCTCGGCACCATTGTCGGTCATCAAAGCGGCCACGGTGCTGAAGGGGCAGCTATAGGAGCTGTGGCCGGTGGTCTACTGGGCAACTCGGTCGGTAAAGAAAAGGACCGCAACCTAGCCCAGGAACAATATTACCAAACTGAACTGGAAATTGCCCAGGCCCGCCAAGCGCGCGCCGAGGCAGCAGCGGCAGCAACAGCCAGGGAACAACGCCAGATAACCGCGGGCAGGCAAACCGAAGACGCTGAGGTACTCGCCGCAAAACAACGCGCGGAAGCTGCTGAAGCAGAACTCGCTCGCGTGCGAAAAGAGCGGGCCGATGCCATCGCACGCGCAAACGCCATTGAGGAATACCAGAAACGTGAACGGGAAGCTGCAGCCAAGATCAACGAGCTGCAAGAGAGTTAAGCCCCTCGCTGAGCTGCAAAACCCAAGCCATCGGTGTTTCTACAACGATTCACCCGTGAGGTCTACACCTGCCGATCTCGAGTCTTAAACTCTTTGATCTCAGACGAGTGTCGAAGATCATCATCACCCCGTATAATGTAAACGACCTCTTCGGCCAGATTCGACGCGTGGTCACCTATACGCTCCAGAGATTTCGCGATAAACAAGTATTCCAGGCAAGCTTCTGTATCGTGCGGGTTTTCTTTAATATGACGAGTCAAGGTGTGAAATACATTGTCATGATACTCATCCATGATCCGGTCACGCTTCACGATATCTTCTGCATGCTGATCGTCTCCCTCCAGATACGCATTCACGGCATCCACCAACATATCAACTGCCAGTAAGACCATGTCTGGAATCTCATGAGCCACTAATGGCGGAGCCAGGCGACTGACCCGTATAACGCGTTTAGCGATACTGGAGGCCTCGTCTCCTACTCGCTCAAGGTCATGGGAGACCTTCGTGCCGACCATAAATACCCTCAAATCCGAAGCCACCGGAGCCCTCAGCGTGATGTAGCGAAGCGCCTCACGATCAATTTCGACCTCAAGCTCATCAATGGCATCATCTGCCTTAATGACCTCTGCTGCTAGCACTGGATCCGAATCAGTAACCGCCTTACATGCTAATCGGGTAACTTCGACGGCTTTTTGCCCCATCAAAATCAGTCGGTTCTGAAAGTTGTCCTGTTCGTTATGGAAAAAACGTTTCATTTATTATATTCAACTAATGGATACGCATCCATATTGAATGGTAAGTTCAAAGTGTGACCGGCTTTTTTTTAAAGTAAACTCGCATTTTCAATTTCGTAAAAGCTGGAACAGCTCTTACTCTTCCTTCGGAGAGGTCAGAAGAATAAGGTCACTCAACTTCGAGAAGTAAGATTTAAAATCATTCACCTCAGTCAGGTTTCCAATGACCTGATCGAAGAGATTGCGCTTCGAGTCTTTCAGCTCCATAATACGCTCTTCGATGGTTCCCTGCGTAACTAGGCGGTATACAAAGACTGTTTTATCCTGACCGATTCGGTGCACCCGATCAATCGCTTGATCCTCCACCGCGGGATTCCACCACGGGTCCATCAGGAAAACGTAGTCCGCCGCATGGAGAGTAATACCTGTCCCACCGGCTTTGAGGCTCACCATCATGATCCCCGCCCCTGGCTTTTTCTGAAACTCGTCTACAGGCTTCTGCCGATTGGTCGTACTTCCGCGCAACTCATGGATTGGATACTGTTTAAGCGCCGGATGTTTTCGGATGGCGGAACGAATACGATCGAGAAAAGAAACGAACTGACTGAAAATAACGACCTTGTGCCCACTTGAAAGAATATCATTAAGGCGATCATTCAAAATCATGATCTTGCCGCTGTCCTCAAACGGGTAGTTCCCCCAAGGGGTGAGATCGGGATCACAAGCTATTTGACGAAGACGGGTGAGAAGCGACAGCAGGTTAAAGTTCTTACTCCTAACGATATTGTCGATGTCGTTACCGAGTTCCTGAATACCTTCAGAAGTAAGTTTCGCATACTCTCGTTTCTGAACTTCTGTCATCGGACATAGAAGATCCGTTTCCACTTTGTCAGGGAGTTCCTTTGCCACCTCTTTCTTAGTCCGTCGCAGTACGAATGGAGAAATCTGCTGGTTTAGCCGAGGCAGATAAACCGCCGGCTCTTTTTCAATGTTATCTTCAAATGCTTTTTTCCCACCTAGTAATCCAGGCATCAGAAATCGGAAAATTGACCACAGATCCTGCTGCTTATTTTCCAAAGGCGTTCCTGTCAGCGCCAACCTGTGCTCCGCCTCGACGGAAAAACAAGCCTGACTCACCTTAGCCTCCGGGTTCTTTATCGACTGAGCTTCATCGAGAACCACATAGCCAAACGATGTATCCCCTAGCAGATGCTTGTGTCGGCGTAATTGAGTGTAACTGGATAACCAGATTGTGGGTTCTTTTTTCATCCCAAAATCATTCTTGCTGCGCAGAACTTCTATCTCGGTCCCCGGAAACCATCGGTTGAATTCAGCCTGCCAAACCGGAACGACGCTCGCCGGACAAACGATGAGGTGAGACTTAACTTCGAGCTCCTTTTGCTTGAGTAGACAAACGACCTGAAGCGTTTTCCCCAGGCCCATCTCATCCGCCAAGAGACCGTGACAACCCACATCGCCTAAATGCGAAAACCACTCGACACCGTAACGCTGGTAGTCACGAAGAAACTTCGGCAATTTCAGCTCGCTTTTGGCACGCGAAGCCTTGAGTTCCTTGTGCCATTTCCTAAGCTCACTCGAAAGCGAGACTTTCAGATGAGACCTCCCGAACAACGAGAGAAGCAAATAACGGGGAATATTTTCTCCCTCAAAGGTCGACTGTACCTCCTTGTATTCACGAATGATTTTTCCTTCACGCTCACCCAAACGAACAATACCAATATTAGGAACGAAGTGGAGCAACTTGCCCTTTTTAAATAGTGCCTGCCCCTCACCCTTACCGAGTGATTTACCTCCTACTGAAAAGCGCCAATCGAGAGACGCGTGTTGATCTTCAGATGACTCCGCAAGCACCTCTAGGTCGACATCCTGAATTGCCTGAGAACGTCTCTCCATAGACCTATCCATACGTATATCGAAGTGCTGCCTCCACCCCGGCAATGCATCCATAACAAACGCAGGAACCATCCCTAAATTGTGCAAGCGATAGACTGCTTTGCTTTTCACAAACTGAAATTCACTTCTGTGCGCAAGCCCCGCTAAACGGATCACCTGC
Source organism: uncultured Opitutales bacterium (assembly GCA_937920335.1). Lineage (GTDB taxonomy): Bacteria > Verrucomicrobiota > Verrucomicrobiia > Opitutales > UBA2995 > UBA2995. The sequence continues at coordinate 4,474 of CALGUT010000843.1, read as the reverse complement.
TCTCGCTCCTTGCTGGAAGGCTCCATAGTCTTTGGAGCCGCCTTCAAGGCCGGAGTATGAGTACCATCACTATTAATCCAAGATGCGTTCAGCGTGAGCCCCTGATGATCAAGCTCCAACCACAAATCCAACCGACGGATGGGTGGACCCTTTTCCTTCCCTGGACCTTTAGCAGGTACTTCGGACTCAGAAGCGGTTACCTCCTCACTCACTTTTTTCTTCTTTTTAAACACCTGAGGAGACGGAGCGGCTTCATCGACGACAATTTCCTCGATCTCATAAAAACCGGCTACTGCGATCGCGCGACCAAACGAACGTTGCATGCTCGACGAACGGATCTCGAATTTACCATTCTTCCAGTCAATCATCGCGTAAGACTCTTTCTTACCCAGTTTACAGTGCACAACCGCATCATCCTCAGTGAGCTCAACTTCGCGAATTTCTCCACGTCGGTACATCAACCGACCGGCATGTATTTCTTCCTTAGTGAAGACCCGTTCCCAATTCGATGTCAGTCGATCAAACCACTTTTCGATCGCTTGCTGGGTGAATAAACGTTTGGCGTAACGGGCGTACATATAAACCTTCGATTGTCGCCTATCGAACAAAGCCAGAGCAACCCCTTTCTAAAAAATAAACAGCTCACCCAAAGTGTAATGACCCGGTCGCCAATCTCGGTCGGTTGACCAAGGCATTCGAAAAATCAAACAAACTTAGCGCTTCCAGAATTCGAAGCAGAACTTGTATTTCTAAATAATATCGAATTACCTTCCTACATGACCATGGACTTAAAATGCATCTCCTTATTGGTAATGCTTTCAGCTTCACAGCTAATCACCACAGCCCAAGAAGGTTACAAACCTAGAACTTCGTTCACCAAAGAAGAACTGGTTGCCGGTTCATTTTCTTGGTTGGCAAACGAAGATAATCGCGACGAGCTGAATGTTTTCAAGCTGAGTTGCCCATCCTGTATTCAGGAACTTAAGTCCGCCTTTGAGAACAATCCAACCAATGTAGGCTTAGTAAACCTCAGCACCTATCGAAAAGGAGATCGACCATTAGCTCAGTCCCTGCTGGCAACAACGCTTTCGTATGACGATGAGTCCAAACGAGCTGAAGTCTTCAGTCAGTTACTCGAACTCTTCGTAAACTCGAGTGAACAGTTTCTAAAAAACCCAGCCGAGTGGCAAACACTCTGCCTCGGATTTTGGAACTTGGATAGCTATAAAATCGACGATCGGAGAATATGGGCTGATGCACTCAACTGGCTCGATAGACAAAACCGAACAAACATGCTGCTAGAGATGACCCAGTTTCCGGGAAGTCTTGAACTGAAAGCAGAAAACAAGATCCCACCGATAACCCGCGATACCTATCGAGACGGTTATTCCTTCGTCGCCCTTTCTATACCCTGGCTAAAATACCCAGACACCCACCCCGTCCCAGGTAAGACACCCTCCTTAAATCACCCAGAACAACTTCCCGTGACGCTGATAGACCCATTGCAACAGTCCTCTCAGACCGTATGGGCTGACCGCGCAAAAGTAGCTAGAAACGGTACCTTCTGGCACTTCGTAGGAGATCCTGAGATCGTCCTTCACCCACGATTGCTAACTTTTCTCGCTGGATTCCTCGATATGCCCACAGATCAAGAGCGCCGCGATGCCTTCTCTAAGGCTATCGAGCAAATCAGCACCGAAAGATCACGATCGAAAAGTTTACTTGCGGCACTGCCTCGGGTAAAGGGTTTGCCAATGGCAGATCCCGAACGGCAAACTGTGCGCGTTGAGGAGGCCCGTAATATGATCGAAGATTTCCTGGCTTACGATCTGATGAGAAAATAGATCATCAATCAGCAAATCACAGATTGTTTAGCGCCAATCACATCAAAAAAGTTGAGTTAGAGGAATATCTTGATTCAATTTATAGTTAACATGGCAGTTTGGGCTCGATCTCGAAATCTTACGTCACTGTTTGTAACGATCAGAAATATCACACATACCCTACCGTTTCATAATCTAAGGAGACACTATCATGGATAAATTCGTTTCACGACGTAACTTCGTAAAGAGCACTGGGGCCGCGATTGCAGCAGCCAGCATCTATAATATCTCCGGGGCCGCGCACCACAGTTCCGCGACCGTAAAGGTTGCCCTCATCGGGTGTGGTGGCCGCTCGAACCGGGATATGCCCAATTTCATCAAAGCCTGTGAACTACTCGGTAAGAAAGCCGAAGTCGTGGGCCTGGCAGATGCTTATCAAGACAGACTCGATACAGCCGCCCAAAAGTACGGCGTAGATAAGTCGAAGTGTTTTGTAGGATTCCAATCCTACCAACAAGTTCTCGAGACCGACGCTGAAATCGTCATTATGGCGACACCTCCGAATTTCCGACCCACTCATCTGGAGGCCGTTATTAAGTCCGGTAAACATGCGATGATCGAAAAACCCGTCGCCGTCGATGCACCGGGTTGCCGCAAGGTAATCGAAGTCGGCGAGCTGGCAAAAAAGAAGGGCCTGGCAATAGTCGCGGGCGTGCAACGTCGTCATGACATAAGGTGGCTCACCAACAAAGCTAAGATTGATGAGGGGGCTATCGGAACTATTCTGGGAGGAACGGTAAGCTGGAACGGCACTGTACCTTGGATCTGGGGACGCACGCAGGAAATGGATGACCGCGAATACTTGACCCGCAACTGGTTGAACTGGAGCGAGATGTCTGGTGATCACATAACCGAACAACACGTCCACAACCTGGATGTAGCCAACTGGTTCCTTGGACGTCACCCCGAAAGCTGTGTTGGCTTCGGTGGCCGCGCACGCCGCCAAACTGGCAACCAGTATGACTTTTTCAGTCTCGATCTTGACTACGGCGATGGCGTTCACATTCACAGCCAATGCCGTCAGCTATCTGGCTGCTTCAACCGAGTCGGTGAATTCTTCAGGGGAACCGAAGGTCAAACATTCGGTGATGGAAAAATGACTGGAAAGAACGTCAAAATACCAGAAATCAAAGTCGAATCGGACGATGGCTCCGTTCAAGAGATGGTCGAACTAATCCGCGGTATCTACAATGACAAGCCGCTGAATGAAGCAAAGAGCATCGCTGAATCGACGGCGACGGCAATTATGGGTCGTTACTCTGCCTACACCGGAAAGTTGGTTCAATGGTCGGACCTGATGCAGAACCCGAAGTCACACTTTTACAACCTCACCGCAGGCTCATCGCCCGCTGATTTCGAAGCCGGTAACGTTACCGTGCCGATGGAAAATGTCGTTGCTGTTCCAGGGGATGGAATCGCTGTTCGTCGCAAGACCTCCTAAAACCCAGTTTCAGTTCAGAAATTTCAAAACCGCCGGCCTTTAAGTCGGCGGTTTTTGTTTGAGAGGATAAAACGAAGACTCCTATATTAAGACTTCAAACAAGAGTAACCTCTCCTGCCCTATGAATACCCTACCTCGTAGAACTTTTCTCAAATCTAGCGCGATTGGAGCCAGCTCACTTCTCGCCGCTCCCTTTATAAAAGCTAGCCCACAATCCAAACCGCTGCGAATGGCTGTCATCGGAATCAGTGGTCGATGCTGGGCCCACTACGATTGGTTGCTACAAGAAGAGGTAGTGGCACTTTGCGATGTCGATACCGCGGCCCTGACAAATATCCGGGACACGTATCGTCAGCGAGGCATACTTCCAGCCAAGGAAAGCTTTCCTAAGGCGAAGTTCTATACCGATTACCGGGAACTGTTTGAATCACAGGATGACTTTGATGCCATTCTTATATGTACCCCCGATGTGCATCACTACCCGGCGGTCATGCGAGCCCTTAGAGCCGGCAAAGCGATTTACTGCGAAAAACCACTGACATTCACCGCTTGGGAAGCTCAGCAAATCGCCCAAGAAACAGCCAAGCTTAAATTGCCGACCCAGATGGGAAACCAGGGGATGTCGACCCTCGGATGGCGACAGGCCCATGCTTACTATCACGGCGACGCAATCGGTGAAGTAACCGAAGTTCACACCTGGATGGACTTTGATCAGGCAGCTGAAAAAGCAGCCCGCACCAAACCCACCCAAGAGAACGGCGATCCTTTACCGAAAACCGTGGATTGGGACATCTGGGCCGGTCCAGCTCCTAAACCGATTTACAAGGACGGTTATTTTCACCCCGGCAATTGGCGCTACTGGATAGATTACGGCTGTGGACGATTCGGAGATTTCGCCTGCCACACCAATAATGCGATGTATAAAGTCCTCGAACCAGGTTACCCAACCCACGTGGAAGTCTTAACCCAATCGCACTTCAATGGGGATTCGTTTCCGGCCCAGCGGGTCTTGAAATGGCAATTCCCGAAGCGCGGTGATCGGGCCGCTTTCGACGCCTACTGGTACGACGGTGGATTAAGGCCACCCCGCCCCAAACAACTGGAAGCAACCCGGGAGGAGAGAAATAGATTACTTGAAGAGGTTCTTGTT
>CALGUT010000842.1 GCA_937920335.1 uncultured Opitutales bacterium | reverse complement strand
GGCAGCATCGGTGAACGGCACATCCGGTGTTTGGGTCGTCACTCCCTCGTTGAGGTGACGGGATGCGATATCAACCTTCAACTACGCGAACGTATTTCTCAGCGCTACGACATTCCGTGTTTTGCGGATCTCGACGATGCCCTTGATCAAGGAAGCTTCACTGCTGCCGTGGTGGCAACGCCGGCTCATCTGCATATTCCAATCGCGTTGCGTCTAGTTAGATCCGGACTTCATGTGCTCATAGAAAAACCACTTTCGGTGGATCTGGATCAGACTGAAGAGTTGTTGGAAGCCATAGCGAAACACCGGGTTTCCGCAGCTATGGCTTATGTATACCATTTCTTTCCGTGTTTTTCTGCTATAAAAGCAGAGTTGTCACAGATCGAACCAGGAAGGTTGTTGCAGGCTACCCTTAGCGGAGGGCAACCGTTTCAGTTTTATCGTCCGGCTTACAAGGATACCTATTTTAAGGATCACAAAACAGGAGGGGGTCTCATCCATGATGGCTTGACCCATTTTTCCAACCTCGTCGATTGGATCTTGGGTCCATCCGACGAGCTCGTGTGCGATTGCGCTCATCAGGCTCTACCGGATGTTGAGGTTGAAGATACCCTAGCTATTTTGAGTCGGAACAACGGAGCCCTCATTAACTACTCTTTCAACCTTGTGCAGGCACCGACGGAAGTAACGCTGCAGGCGAATTTCGAAAATGGAAGTATCAAGGCGGAATCTCACCGGCAGCGCTGGGGATGGTTTGGTCGAGGCGATAAACAATGGACCTACCATGATGCACCCATGCCGGACCGTGATTTTCCTTTTATAAAACAAGCGCGCGCCTTTCTCAATTTGATGGAAGGGAAGGGAACGGACATGGCTACTATCGAAGACGGCATCCGAGCTGTTCGTGTGATCCAGGCGGCGCATAAATCGTCGGAGGAGCGGGCATGGGTGAAACTCTGAATCCGATGTTACGATTAGCAATCCTCGGTATGATCGAGGGAAACGGGCATCCCTATTCGTGGTCAGCGATCATTAACGGATTTGATCCGGAGCTATTGGAAGAGTGCCCCTATGCAGCGATCCGGGATTATCTGGGTCAACAGCCACTCGAAGAGGTTGGTATTTCCGATGCCGAGGTGACCCACATCTGGACCGACCATGCCGAAGATGCGCCCCAGATCGCTGCCCTGTCGCTTATTCCGCATGTTGTTCAAACGCCGGAGGCGGTCATCGGATCGGTAGATGCTATCATCATCGCCACCGATGACGGTGAGGATCACGTGCGGCGGGCTCGTCCCTTTGTGGAGGCTGGGGTGCCAGTGTTTATTGATAAACCCCTTGCAACGAATGTGCCAGACTTGCGCCAGTTCATCGAATGGGAAAAGGCAGGTGCCCGAATCATATCCTCAAGTGGGATGCGCTATGCACCTGAGCTAAAGGGCCTTTCGAGCAACATGCCAGACACGGGTGATGTACGCTGGGTTTCCAGTTTCAGTTGCAACAGCTGGGAGCGGTATGGGATACATGCTCTCGAAGCCCTGCACCCACTTATTCGGGACGGTGTGGAAGGGATTCGGATAGAACGGGGTGAGGATCCCCAGGCCGATATCGCTTATATTCGGACCTCTGAAGGAATCCACATAACTATTCCCGTTTGCAGTGACGCCTACGGAAGCTTTGGAAGCGTCCAGGTCTGTGGAACGAAGGCGAGCAAGAGTATACAATTAGCGGATACTTATTCCGCTTTTCGGAGTCAATTGCTAGCAGTTGTCACAGCGCTTCGGACGAAAACGGCGCCTTGCCCATTTAGTGAAACAGTGGACATGATGGCGATAATTATTGCCGGTATTCGCAGCCGAGAGGAAGGATCCCGCTTTGTGCTGATCGATGAAATAAAAAACGAAATCTTCAGGAATTGAACAATGTCGACTTCTACTAACGAATTCTCACTTAACGAAAAAGTTGTCCTGCTCACCGGCGGTGCCGGACTTTTCGGAACAGGACTGACCCGCTACCTTGCGCGCCATGGGGCTCGTTTGATCATTGCTTCACGCGATACAGATGCCCTTGACAAACAGGCCTCCGAGGAACGTGCGAAAGGGGATGAGGTGGAAGTCGAATACCTAGATCTAGCCGACCCTGCTTCTATTGAAACTTTGACAGCTAGCGTTCTTACTAAACACGGCCGAATCGATGGTTTGGTGAACAATGCCGTCTCGCGGCCTATGCGGAAACTGGACGACCCGTCCGAGACCTGGGTTGAGTCGATGAAAGTAAATGCAACCGGTCTTTTCCTGTTAACCCGAGCGGTGGGTAATGAGATGCAGAAACAGAAAGGCGGAAGTATCGTAAACATTGGTTCCATGCAGGGCATGGTTGGTCCGAACAATTTTTTGTATGAAGGCACGGACATGACATCCCCGCCGGATTACTATTTTCACAAGGGCGGGATGATTAATCTGACTCGCTATTTTGCATCGATCTACGGTCCGGACGGCGTGCGAGTCAACTGCCTATCACCCGGTGGATTTTTCAACAACCAATCTCCCGATTTTCTCGAACGTTATAATAAGATGACCATGCTCGGCCGGATGGCTGGTGACAATGATTTGGGCGGAGCGGTCGTATTCCTTCTCAGCGATGCCTCCTCCTACATCACCGGTGTCAACCTTCCAGTGGACGGTGGATACACGGCGAAGTAGGTCTATGGGGGCTTGATTGAAATTATGTGGTAGAAACTAAACGAAAATTGAACACACTATCATTCAGTTAGATCAAAACGCTTTTTATCTCAGCTTATGAATAGAACTATTGAATTAAACCCCCAGTGTAAAAAGTTGTTTGATGAGGATGGGTTTGTCGTTTTTCGCGGATTTCTCGCTGCCGATGAGGTTGCGGAAATGAACTCAAACATTGATCGATACATTCGAGAAGTTGTTCCGGAGCTGGAACCCACCGAAGTTTTTTATGAAGATAAAGAACGCCCTGAAACACTGAAACAGATTCCGAGAATGAATGAGCGGGATGTTTACTTTGATCAAGCGGTGTTGAAGGGGAAATTTAAGCAGCTGGCGGAATGTCTACTTGGCGACGGTGTGGTTGAAAACGGTGTTCAATATTTTAACAAGCCACCCAGAATGGGTCAACCAACGCCTCCGCATCAGGATGGTCACTATTGGAAGATTGAGCCCTGTGAAGGAATAACCATGTGGTTGGCGCTGGAGAAAGTGGATGAGGAAAACGGATGTCTTCACTATTCGCGTGGTTCACAGAAGCTGGGGTTGCGTAACCATAATGTGTCAGGAGTTCTCGGATTCTCACAGGGGATTACCGATTTTCCAAATGATGATGATCGTGCCGGTGATGTCGCCGTGTTTGCTGAAGCGGGCGATCTTCTGGTTCATCATGCGCAAACGGTCCATTGGGCGAGTGGCAACGATTCTATTACACGGTCGCGCAAATCAATAGGCATTGTTTATTATGCACCGGGAGTAGTAACTGACACCGCTTCGAGAGAAGCCTATCAGAAGTCGTTGCATAAAAAATTGGAAGCAACTGGGAAGATTTAGAAAAGTGATCGATGCTAATCGATCACTTCTTAATACCCTTCTTCGAAAGGAAACATCGGCTTGCGACGATGGGAATATGAAAGCTTCGTCATATCGGCTCGGGTGACGCCGGGTGTGTCCACGTAAATGAAGGTTTTGGCAATGGAGCGGTAGGCGGCAAGGGGGGCAATGACTCCTTTGGCGACAATGATGGAGAACGTGTTTAGGGCGAGATCGCAGCTAGTAAGCTGGGCGAGACTGAAAGGAGGCATGCGCCGTGTGGTGAGCATCACCGTGATGTGCGTTTCGAGAGTTTCAACAACCGCAGTAGGGCCTTGGTCGAATTGAGTAAATCCGCCGTGGCGGGCTTCCGATTCAGAAAATTTTCCATCGTGAAGAGAAAGGACGCGGAAGCGAGCCTTGAAGGGCGGCCCGTGAAGTGTGTCGTTTTTTGCTCCGATCGTTAGCTCGAGTTCTGCCTTGGGGCCGGCTTGGATCGCAGTGGTAGTTGACTCGGGATCGCAGATACAAACGAAGGAGTTTGAGGTGCCGCATCGATGAAGTTCTGTTAGCAGAGTCGTGCCGTCGGCCGGAGATCCGCCGCCGACGTTGTCTCCCATGTCGAGGAGAACCACGGGAAACTCTCCTGAGACGATGGCGGTTTCGACTGCATCGCGAGGCGTAACGAAGTTGGGCTCGAATCGATGGCGATTTTCCCACAGAGTTTCGCCTAGTTTACCTGCGATCTCCCTAGCGAGTTGTGGTTCGTTGTCTGTAACCACAAGAACCGCTGAACCCATTTCCGGAACGTCTGCATAAGGGAACCCCAGAATAACGGAGTGGGAAAGGGTGTCGTTACTTTCATTAAGTCCCTTGGCGCTTTCGTAGAGACCAGAGAGAGGTTCAGTCGAAGTTTCTTGGGACTGAATGTTGATCGCCATGGGAGGGTAGGCCGCTGCCTGAACTGGACGAATCTCGTCACGAAGAATTCTGGCAAGTAGGTCTGCAGCCCGCCGACCAGTAGCGCGTTGATCAAGGTGAGGATTCGTTTCGTAAGCAATGATCACATTCGTGGCTTCGACCATGGCCTGGGACAGGTTTGCGTGAGGATCCACGGTAGCGACGATGGGCAATTCAGTGCCGACGACTTTTCGAACTTCGCCAAGCCAATAACCGTCGGCGTCAGGATGATTTTCCGCAACGGTCGCGCCATGCGGAGCGGCAAGAATGGCATCCAAAGGACCGGCTTTCTGTAATTCGACGAGAAGCTGTTCGACTAGGTAGTCGAAAGTGGTTGCTTCAATGACGCCATAGGGGATCGCGCGTGCCAAAAAGATGGGTACAGCCTCATATTCCGCTTCCAGAATTCCTTCAAAGAACCCTCCAACTTCATGAGGAGCATCTTTCATCTTTTCCTGTATGGCATTGCCAGTGAGAAGTAGGTCTTCTTTGAAATGGTGGAGGGTGGTCTTTCCTTCGATGAACGTATTGGATTCCTGGAGGAGCCCGATGATGCCTACGCGTTTAGATTTCATCCAGGTGAACGAGAAATATTCGGCACTGCGAGGACCCGTCTTCGCACAGCTTCGCCGAGGCACGCGTAGTTGCCCTACCACGTTTTGCTGAATGGTTAGGGCAAGAGCATCCCTGCTCTGCCGTTTTCATTGTTAAAGGATTCATCATAGGTTGTTAGATCTCGTTTCGGACTAAGGATTCGAATTCTGCGAAACTGTCTACTAAAGGAGCGTCTTGGTTCTTAGTCATACGTTCCACTGAAGACGTATCTTTGAATCCCGAGCCGGTGACGAGGCATACGATGTGGGAGTCTGGATCGAGCTGACCCGAAGCGCTTGCTTGAGCTGCTCCTGCCAGGGCAACGGCCGCAGCGGGTTCGGCAAAGATGCCTTCTTCTTCAGCGAGGTGTCTTTGAAATGCGAATATAGTATCGTCGGTAACGGTGTGACCGGTTCCGCCTGAGGCGCGGCAGGCTGTGAGAGATTCATGGCCGTCGATTACGCTGGCTACCTGGAGACCACTAACCTGAGTCGTGCATTCGCAGTCGCTTGCTTGAAGGTCTCCATTGCGCAAGGCACTGGCGATGGTGTCATTTCCTTCGGGTTGGACACAATGTATCGCTGCTGGATGTCCGATAGAATCAAAGCCCCGTGCTACGGCCAGGACCAGGCCACCTCCACCGGCGGGAGCGAATACATGATTGATGCCATTTGGTAATTGAACGGCGAGTTCGTGAGCTATGGTTTGAACGCCCGCCATGGCAAGCGGGGCAAATTGAAAGGCACTGACTTGGCATAGCGTGCCCAGTTCAGTCGATAGAGATTGCAGCTTCTCGACTATCTCTGAGGTGCATTTAGGGTCTGTGCCGAAACTGCGGATACGAATGAGCTTTGCGCCGTAGGCGAGCATTTGCGATAGCTTTGCTTGGGGGGCTGTGTCGACGATCGCAAGAATACAAGGAATGCCGGCTGCTGCAGAATAAGCTGCTAAAGCGGCTCCTGTATTACCACTAGAGGTGCCAAGGCAGAGAGGCGATTTACTTTCACTGGCAAGTAGGTGGGAGAGGGCAGCGGCGGCAAAGCGGTCTTTGAATGAACCGGAGGGGTTTACGGTTTCTAATTTGAAATAGAGATGTTTAAGACCGAGGGATGGCCCTATTGATCGGGAGGCAATGAGTGGCGTCTCACCTTCACCTAGGCTCAGCCGATACTTTTCTGGCGGAGGAGAAGGCAGTTGATCGCTGTATTTCCAGATGCTCACACAAACATATTAGTTACTCGAATTCTCCTGGACGAATCCTGTTCTTAATCTCGCGAGTCATCCAGGTGTGGCGCAATCCGCCATCCACTGTAATCTCTGTGGCGGTAATGTAAGAGGCTTCGTCACTTGCTAGCCAGCGAGCTGTGCGGGCGACTTCGTCGACGGTGCCCCAACGTTGCATGGGAATGACGGTCTCGGAGTAATCGCGCATATCTTGAGAGAGAGTCGGGTCAGCGGGTTGGTCGTCTTTGCCACCGCTGTAGTCTGCACCGAAATCGGTTGCAATCGCGCCTGGTGAGAGGGCAATCACTCGAATGTTGTCCCCAGCCAAGGCATTGGCCATTTCCCAGGTGAGCCCCAATAGTCCAGCTTTGGTGGCAGCGTAAACGGCACATACTCCTTTGGGGATATGGGCCTCGACTGAAGTGATGTTGATAATGACGCCGCCATGAATTTTCATATAGGGCGCGGACCATTTGGAGAGAAACGCTGGAGCAGTTAGATTGACGTCGACCGCGCGCTGCCAGTTTACGGGGGTTATTTCGCGAATGGTTTCAAGCTCACGTGTAGCCGCATTGTTGATAAGGGCGTCGATACGTCCCCAGCGTTCTGCCGTTTGAGCAACTGCGTCTTCTATTTGTTCGAGCGAGGAAAGGTCAGCTTCGAGTGTCAGGACATCTGCACCGATTTCCTCAAGTTTCTTTCCGGTACGGCGCACTTCGTCGCCATCTAGATCGAGAAGTGCGAGAGCGTATCCCGCTTGTGCGAATTCTGCAGCAGTGGCTGCGCCGATGCCACGAGCAGCACCTGTGATGAGAGCAACTTTCATATGAGTTTACGCAAAGGGTTCAAATAACTGAGATGTGATGAAGAGCAAGGCGCGGTCCGCAATCCCGTGCGGGAGCGTAGACAACTACGCGACCAAACGGGTTGTGGGCTGGAACGTAGCTCATTGCGCATGTCTGTTTTAGCCTTCAATAGTGCATCTTGAAGCTCAAGGGTTAGGGGGCTTTCCATATTCTATGCTAATTTTCATAGCTTGTTCTTCTTAAGTTGCTCATTGCTTGTATTATTGAAGGCGATTGAAACTTTGAGGTCCAGTTTCTAGGATGACAGCGAGAGTGTCACCTTTATTTACGGCAGGGGAGGTTCGGAGGACGATGAGGCGGCCTGAGTGTTCGGCGGCGATTGCATGTGTGGACTTTCCTAGCGGATCGAGGACTTGTCCGAGGGATTGGCCGTTTTGGACAGACTCTCCAAGGCTGACTGATGGGTTGAAGTAACCGGCCGCCGGGCTGGGGTGGCATATCTGCATGTGACCGGAGGTGGGCCTTATGTCTTCTACATCTATTTTCGGCAGAGGCGGGGCAGGACGAGCTTCAATCATCTCCAGCTCAGCCATGACATTGAGGCAACCTTCATAGTAGGCTTGGACACCGGTGTCAGAGCAGAGTCCGCCTCCAAGATATTCAGCATATATGGCCGGAACTTCGGCGTCGCGAGCAACCGAAAGCGATCGTCCATCGAGCTTGGCGGATGTGCCCCAGATGATGGGGAGACCAAAGGCACGTGCCATACGACGTTGGGTATTCAGGACGTTTGGATTTGAAACGAGGTTATAACCTACCAGTGGATCGACTTGCATAATACTTCCGCCAGTATGTAAATCGATGTAGTAGTCGGCGTTATTGATGAGTGAGGCTAACTCGTAGGCGACACGTTCGGTCAATGAACCGTCCGCACGACCGGGACAGATTCGTGCAAGGTCGAGACCGTCTTTGCCGGTGCGCGCACGGAGAGCGAAAGCAGATTCATTAACGACTGGGACCCAGGTGAGTTGGCCCCTGAGTTGTGTGGGATCGATGTGAGTAATAAGTTCTCTGATGGCCGCCATGCCTTCGTATTCATCGCCATGGACGCCTGCTGTGATGAGCAGGTGCGGACCTTCTCTTAAGGTGCCTTGGATACCGTGCGTTTGGAAGAGTGAAGGCATGTTTAGAATTAGAAAGGCTAGGTGCTAGTGACTTTTTTTCTGCTCGTATGTTACTTTTTTTGGGCAGTTCGGCGGCAGAGTAGGGATGTTCTAGCCCTACCGTATATTTTGTCCTTGGTAGGGCAACTGCGTCCTCGCAGTGCCGAGTTAGTTTCAATTGGGTGGTATCACAAATTTGCCTACCGCCTTTGGGATATTTGATTACAGATCTAGAGGAAAGTGGGAGAGGCGTTCAACGCCGGCTTCCGTGACTAGGAAATTTTGTTCGAGGCGAAGGCCGCCTCGAAGATCATCGCCATAGAGGCCCGGTTCGACGGCTACAACATCCCCTGCTTGGAAGGTGTCATCCCAATACGGATTGAGGCGTGGGGTTTCGTGAGCATCGAGTCCGATTGCGTGGCCGAGGTGGTGATAGAATGAGTAGCCGTTCCAACCATCGAGCTGTGCATGGACTTCCTCGAAGAGTGTTTTGCAACTCGCGCCTGGACGTATATAGCTTTCGGCGTGATCCAACGCTTCGAGAACGCGAGCGTGAGCTTTCAATTGCAGGTCAGTGGGATTCCGGTCGACTGAAAAACTGCGGCACAGGTCGGAGCGATAACCCCGGACCCCGACGCCGATATCGAGGACCGCAATCTCTCCGTTTGCGGCGGGACGTTGGCGTGGGAATCCACCGGGTTCACCAGAACGGAAATCGTTTCCCCAGGCGGAAAGAGGTTCACCGACGGCATTGATGGCCGCCGCCTGCATCGAGGAATAAAGGCTTAATTCGGATAAGCCGGGAGTGAGGATGTTGCGGGCTTCAGTGTAAGCAATTTCGGTGGCGTGGATGGCGTAGCGTAGAAGCTTTACCTCATCGGGATATTTATGACGACGGAGGTTCTGATAGTCAGTGGTGATGTCGACCCACTCCGCTGATTGAGAGAGGGCAGTCGGAATACTATTAGTTGTGCCTATACGTTTATAAGGTTCTAGAATTTGGCTAAGCGCTGTACTTAAACGAGCAGGAATATTTTCAACAAGCGTGCAAAGCTCCTGGGGTTCGTAGGAAATGTGTGTGTCGGCTGCGGGAGCGTTCAGGTTTTCACCCGGCGCAATGAGGATAGCATTTCCGTTTTGAGATACCAATGCAGCGACCGGTGTGAGGGGCTGTTCGTGCCAATAACCGGTGAGGGCGTGAACGTAGTTTCTGTTTATGAATAGAGCAGCATCGAGCTTTTGCTCTTCGAGAAGGCCTCGTACCGCATTCTGGCGGGAGCGGCAAGATTGGGGATCGAGAGCGGGCGGCAATGTATTCATTATAGGATACCGTATTTGTTGTAGGCGTCGGTAGCGGACATGCCATCGCGGATAGCGTCACGAGTAATGTTTTCGGCGTGAACTTTTTCCCAAGCTGCTTGGATGACCTCTGCCTCAACTGCTTTAGGAACTACTACAATGCCATCTCCGTCGGCAATGATGAGATCGCCCGGGGTGAAGATCACTCCGCCAATTTCAACGGGAATATCTATGGCGGTAACGCGCTGTCGATGAAGGCTATCGTAAACATTGGTGCCACGAGCAAAGACGGGGAACTCCATTTTGCGCATGGCGGAAGTATCTCGAACGGAACCGTCCACTATAGCGCCTATGCATCCACCGTTCCGAGAAGCAGTAGTAAGCAGTTCGCCCCAGACGCCGGAGCGATTTGATCCGTTAGCGGCGGCGATAAAAATATCGTC
>CALGUT010000841.1 GCA_937920335.1 uncultured Opitutales bacterium | reverse complement strand
CGGTAGAGGAGTACCTCGATCCATTGTTACGCGGTAAAGATCCCGATAACATAGAGGATATTTGGCAGACCGTGAATGTGAGCACCTACTGGAGGAGTGGCCCCATTCTCAATACCGTGTTAGCCGGGCTGGACCAGGCATTGTGGGACATTAAGGGTAAGCGTGCAGGTCTTCCGGTTTATCAGTTGCTCGGTGGTAAGTGTCGTTTCGCAGTCGATTGTTACGGGCATGCCAGCGGCAGAGATATGGCTGAGCTGAAGGACAGTATCACCAAATTCAAGGAGCAAGGGTTTCGGCACATCAGGATTCAATTTGGCATTTACGGATCCCCGCACTTGGCAAAAGGCGAACCCGACTTTCGCAAAGCCGGATTTGGTGTCGCGACCGATTCGGTGATGGAGATCCGTCCCTACATGAAGATTGTCCCCCAGATTTTCGAGATGGCGCGCAATGAGTTCGGCGATGAATTAGAGTTTCTGCATGACATCCACGAACTGATTCCTCCGATCGAGGCGATCAACCTGGTAAAAGAGCTGGAGCAGTACCGACCCTTCTTTATTGAGGATCCTTTTGCACCGGAAGATATCGGCTACTTCAAGATTCTTCGCGAACAAAGCTCCTGCGCTCTGGCGATGGGCGAGCTTTTTAATAATCCACATGAGTGGGTGGGACTGATTACCGATCGTCTGATTGATTTTGTGCGTATCCATGTTTCCCAGATAGGGGGAATAACGCCGGCGATGAAAGTAGCGCGTTTGGCTGAATGGTTCAATGTACGGACGGCCTGGCACGGACCCGGAAACACCTCACCTATCGGACATGTCGGGAACGCTCATATGGACCTGGCCATCTGGAATTTTGGGATTCAGGAGCAGACTTACTTCGGACCAGAAACCCAGGAAGTTTTCAGCAATTGCCCTACATTCGAAAACGGCTACATGGTGATTAATGAAGCACCGGGCTTTGGAATGGATATCGATGAAGAGAAGGCTGCCAAGTACCCGCTTCCTAAAGAGCCTTGGTATCGCCCGATCATGCGTCGACCCGATGGGACACCAGTCAGGCCGTAGGCGAAAGGATGAAGGATGCGGTAAGGATAAATAGCCGTGCGACTCCTAATCTGATTTTATGAAGATTGGCAGCTCCTCCTGGCTGGGATCCTGTATTACCACCAAGCCGGTTTCTATCCTTCCGATCATATTCCTGTAACTGCCCGAATTGAGCTTAGAGATTCGTAGTGCTAGCTCTCGTTTCCCGAACGTAGTTACAACGAATCTGGGTTTGGCAGTAAGTAGTTTCACTATGTTGAAGAGCGCGTTCTCGTCGGTATCTTTTTTTCATTATCGGGTTTGCGACACATGCATGGAAGCTGACGGTTTCCTCGCATAGCTGATAACGATCGCTGTCGCTGTTTACCTGTCTCCAAAAGATTCAGACAAGACGCAGTTGAAAACGCTAGTTTTTGACTGTTCGGTTTCGGCGGCACCGTTCGCTGCAATATTTGACTTCCTCCCAGATCGAAGACCATTTCTTCCTCCAGCTGAAGTCCCGGTTGCAAACCGGGCAGCGTTTAGTCGGTAGGTTACACTTTTTCATTTTTAATGAAGCCCTGGAAGTTCGTTTTGGATTGGTCTCCCTTGAGAAGTGGGTCGTTTTCTACTCGATAAACGATTCCGTGTATGGGTTTTTAATATACGTTGTCTTTTGGTCTGGACCAG
>CALGUT010000840.1 GCA_937920335.1 uncultured Opitutales bacterium | reverse complement strand
TCACCGCGAAAGGCTGTTTTTTCCATTTCCTCGGATTCGTACAGTTCATCGATCACGATAGTTCGATGCTTCTGATCGGTTGCGAATATGATCAGGTTCGGTTGGCTGATGCCGAATTCTTCAACGAGCTCCTGCGCGAGCCGTTGTTGCTGATAGACATTTACGTATTCTGCACTGATGGGTCCGGAGCCGGTAAGCTGTGCAGCGTATTCATACTCTTTTATCAGATTCCGCACGTCGGCATAATAAGTGCCCATGTCTGAGTCGTTTTCGTTACCACTCAGTGTAACGATGATTCGGACCGGTTCGTCCAGCTCACTTAGGTAGGAAACGGTTTCTGGAGACAGTGCATATTTTCTATCCTCGGTAATGTCGAACCGCTTGAAGTGGATCAACGAGAGCATGTTCAGACCCGCAAAAAGTGAGATAACCAAGAAGAATTGAAACAGCGAATGTCCGCGGTTTACCCAGCGACTGTACTTGAAATTTTCTAGTCTAGACATGTTCCTTGGTTAGCGTTTGTGGTCCACCGCAAGGACAGCGATGCTGAGGGTTAGTAGTGCGCCACTTAGATAAAAAATAATTGGCCGAGTGTCCAATACTCCGCGGCTGAAGTCGCCCACGTGTTCGTAAATTTGTACGTACTCGAGTAACGACTCCAACGTGGCAAACTGGTCTATATAGCCGGTTGCAATTCCGCTGAGGGAATTTCCTCCGAAAATGAGCCCGAAGAGGAGTGAGAAACTAAAGATACCAGCGATCAGTTGACTCTTGGTAACCGAGCTAGCGAAAATACCGATACCTACGAACAGTAGACCGCTGATCGAAATAAATGTGTAGCCGCCAATCAGACTCGCTTTGTCGAGGATCCGATCATCAGGGAAGAAGTAGTAAGTGATCGCAGGGTAGGCTAACGTCAGGAGGTATAGCCCCATGTAAAATAGGTAGGCAGCAAAGAACTTACTGGCTACAAGCTCAATGGAGTTGATCGGAGTTGTGAGGAGACTGTCCATTAACCCTTGGCGGCGTTCTTCGGCGATGCTTCGCATCGTTAACAGTGGAACGAGAAAAACGACCGGGATAAAAAACGCGTTTAAAAAGATATTTGATGGCAGCATCTCCTGAGGACCCTCGTTGTAACCCTCCAATACGAATTGGTAGATTAATCCCATTATTATGAGAAAGAAGAACGCAGCGAGATAGGTTGCGGGACTGATGAGTATCGACCGCAGCTCGTGCTTTAATAATGTGAAAAAGTGCTTCATCCCTTACTCTGGAGTTACTTTCGTTTCCTCCTCGGCTTTTGACTCCTGCGTTCGAAATGGGGCTGCGGTAGGCCGATCTGGTTGATCCGCCAGCACTTCCCAAGAGCGTTTGGTGGCTGCTAGGAAGATATCTTCCAAATTCGCCTCGACACTATGCAGAGATCTGAGTGCAAAGTCAGGGTGTTTAGCCAGGTGATCGATCAATTTCTCACTTAAATCCTTATCAGAAGGGCCACCCAAAGTAACACGATTAAGGGACGTTCCGAGAATCGACTCGTTCGATATTATGGATAGTTTTGGACTAACAAATTTTATCTCGGGCTCTATCGCTTCAATGGATCCAGAGATCTCCATGCGGTAGGAAGTTTCGGGAAGAAATTCTTTTCGTAGCTCCTCCGGGGTTCCGGATGCGACCACGTAGCCCCGATTAATGATGATGACCCGATCGCAAGTAAGTTCAATTTCCGGAAGAATATGGCTGGAGATTATAACACTCATGCGACCTCTCAGGCTTCCGATCAAATCTCGGATTTTTAAGATCTGATGAGGATCCAAGCCGATAGTAGGTTCATCCATTATGATGACTTCTGGTTCGGATAGAATCGCTTCAGCTATTCCAATACGTTGCCGGTAGCCTTTTGAGAGGCCGCCGATAACTCGTTTCCTGGCTCGGGTCAGATCGCAAAGCTCAAGTACGTATTCAATGCGTTTTCGCAGTTTACGCCCGGTCATTTCTTTGAGCTTTCCACGAAACTTCAAATATTCCCCTACTCGCATGTCGATGGGCAGGGGATTGTTCTCTGGCATGTAGCCGATTTTACGTTTGATTTCTTCCGGGTGGGAGGCGACGGGAATACCGCAAATATAGGCGCTTCCGCTGTTGGCTGATATGAGCCCGGTGAGAATTTTCATCGTCGTGCTCTTACCCGCTCCCTTGGGCCCCAAGAATCCTACAATCTCTCCTTTTTCAAGGGAGAACGATATATCT
>CALGUT010000839.1 GCA_937920335.1 uncultured Opitutales bacterium | reverse complement strand
TCGGGCCGAATGGTAAGTGGTATTTTAACCAAGGAAATTGTGGTGCTCTTTTCACCGACAACTCCGGCAAAACGTTCCGCATAGCCAGTCCTTATAACCCCGGCGTAATTGGACCATACGAATATCCTTTCGATGTTAAGGACGTGGCCGGCAAGCCTAGCGACGATGGTCATGTTTACGTGGGTGGCTTTACCGCCCGTATGAACCCGGACGGTACTGACGTAGAAATTATTGGATACAACTACCGTAACAGCTACGAGCAGTCCATTAATTCAATGGGTGACGTATTTCAAAATGATAACGACGATCCGCCTGCTTGCCGTGTGACACATGTTCTTGAATACGGAAATGCAGGTTTCGCGTCGGCCGACGGCACACGGACCTGGAGAGCAGACAAGCGTCCTGGGCAATCCACGGCGATCGCCGAATGGCGCCAAGAAGACCCGGGCACGATGCCAGCAGGCGATGTATATGGCGGAGGTTCGCCCACCGGAAATGTTTACTATGAAAACGGCGCGCTCGGTGACAAATGGAAGGGCATGTTCCTCTCCTGCGAAGCTGGTAAGAATGTCGTGTTTGGCTATCTGCCAAAACTGAATGGCGCAGGCTTCGAACTCGAACGCTTTAATTTCCTAACGACCAACGAAGAAGGTGAGTTCGCCGGATCCGACTTTATAGGTGGAAGTAACAACATAAGCGATGACGTGAAGACCCTCTTTCGTCCATCAGACGTTGCTGTGGGTCCAGACGGCGCGATTTATGTTACCGATTGGTATGATGGTCGCGTCGGAGGGCACCAGGACCTAGACGAAACCTGCTCCGGAACGATTTACCGTATTGCACCAAAAGGCTTTAAGCCAAAGGTCCCTGCATTGAATCTGGCAACCACCGCCGGTCAGATAGAAGCCTTGAAAAGCCCAGCCATTAACGTTCGCAACATAGGCTTCGAGGCCTTGAAAAAACAAGGCAATGGAGCGATACCTGCCATTTCGAAACTTTTAAATGACGATAACGAATATATTGCCGCTCGGGCACTGTTCCTACTCGGTCAGATGGGAAAAGAGGGTGAAGCGATCGTAGCTAAACAGTTAACGGCAAAGAACGAAGAAACACGTATCACTGCTTACCGCGCATTGCGTCACAATCGAGACGGGCTCATAGACATGGCTAAATCAATGGCCAGAGATAAGTCGCCAGCAGTCCGGCGTGAAGTCGCATTGTCCATGCGCGATATATCATTGAAAGAAAGCCGCCCAATCCTTCGCCAGATCGCAAAGTTGTATCCGGGAAATGACCGCACGTATCTCGAAGCGTTCGGTATCGCTTCGACCGGCAATGAAGCTCAAGTATACAAACTGGCAAAATCCGTTGCTGGAAATGACGACCCACTGCAATGGAGTGATGCATTTGCAGACATCGCCTGGCGACTTCATCCAGCTGCGGCGATCGCCGATCTTTCAATACGCGCAGCAAGCGCAAGTCTAAGCCACGAACAACGCAAGCAGGCGTTGGACGCACTCGCGTTTATCAACCAAAAGCCGGCAGCCAATACCCTGATGGACCTGGCACAAAACGATAGTTCGATACAGGACGACGCAACCTGGTGGCTACTCAACAGAGCTACCGGTGATTGGAGCGATTTAGATCTTCTCCCCGAACTCGCGGAACGAGGTATTTACGACCCATCGAAGATCCAACTGCAGGAAGTTGTCTCAATTGATTCCTCGACGGTTTCGAATAACTATCCTCCGATGGATGAACTCCTGGCAATGAATGGAGATGCCAATCGTGGTGAGAGTGTCGCCATGCGTTGCGTAATGTGCCACCAAGTCGGGGATGCCGGCGCTGAATTCGGACCCGCGCTAAAAGGCTGGGGACAGAACCAAACACGCGACGTAATATTCCGCTCTATAATCGAGCCCAACGCTGATATTGCACACGGGTACTCGGGTAACGAAATCCTCTTGAAAGACGGTCGTAAGATCCACGGGATCTTACTCAAGGAATCAGATCCCTACATCATCCTATCCATGGGCGGTGTTCAACAGATAGTTCCAGGAGACCAGGTGAAAACCGTTCGTCGCCTACGACACAGCCTTATGATGTCCGGAACGCAGCTTGGACTTACTGCTCAAGACCTGGCGGATGTTGTAGCCTACCTCAAAGCACATTAGTTAAAATTTCTGCTGCAATTATACAGGGTGGATTCAACTTTGAAGTGCAAGAGAGCGATGTAAAGGTGAGTTAGGTGCT
>CALGUT010000838.1 GCA_937920335.1 uncultured Opitutales bacterium | reverse complement strand
AATGATATTTGTAACCAGTTGACTTTCAATGACCTTTAACTGGACGCTAGTGACCATCACCCTAATCCTACAAAGACCCTCAACTAACAACAATTCGGGCAAATCCTTAACAAGATCTGCCTAAACACTAAATACTCAAGAAACTCAAATCATCATGGACGTTGATAACATCGTAAGCTGGCTTCAAACAGACGGAGTCGATATCCTCATTAAAATCGCAATTGCGGTAGTCATTTTCTTGGTTGGAAAATGGATCGCTAGGAAAATCACGAATATCATTAAAAAAGGTATGGAAAAGGCCAATATGGACGCAGCCTTGGTTTCATTCCTTGGAAACGGCGTATTCATGATTCTCATGGTCTGTGTGGTTTTAGTAACCCTTGATTACGTAGGTGTAAAGACTACCTCTTTCGTAGCCATCTTGGGTGCCGCCGGCTTGGCCGTTGGTTTAGCGCTGCAGGGCTCATTGGCGAATTTCGCTTCTGGGGTACTTATTATCATGTTCCGTCCTTTCACGGTTGGTAATGCAATTGATGCCGGCGGAGTTTTTGGAATCGTTGAAGAGATCAGCATTCTGACCACCAACATGAAGACTCCTGACAACAAAGTAATTATCGTTCCCAATTCACAAATTATGGGCGGAGCGATCACTAACTTCTCCAAGAAAGAAACACGGCGCGTAGACATGGTATTCGGGTGTGGATACGACGACGATATCAAGAAAGCAAAAGCGTTACTTGAAGACATTCTCCAAAAAGACGAACGCATCCTCAAGGACCCAGCCTACACGGTCGGCGTATCTGAATTGGGTGATAGCAGCGTAAATTTTGCGGTTCGTCCCTGGGTCAATGCCGCAGACTACTGGAATGTTTTCTTTGACACTCATGAAACCGTAAAAATTCGCTTCGACGAAGAGGGCCTGAGCATCCCTTACCCACAGAGCGATGTTCACATGTTTCCTGCTGCCGTCGAAGACGACAAGGCCGCCTCATAAAGGAATCACATATTTATACCCAAAGCCCGACTACGAAAGTAGTCGGGCTTTCTTTATTTAAACGACAGAAGTCCCGAGTTCTCGCAGTGTCACTAGACTCTCATCTCTCAATTCATGGATCTCCTCAAAACTCTGAAGCCGGCTAATACGATTCCTGAGCTTCCTAGCTCCGGGAAAACCAGCCACGAACGAAACCAGGCGCCCTTTCATAATTCCAAGTATCATGTCTGTACGTAAGTGAGCATAGTGCCCACGCATAATCTCCGCATAGCGAAGCACATAGTCCCACCGTTCCTCGACGGACGGAGGGCTTGATGGCTCTCCAGTTTCAAGCAGCGACTTCAGGTTTTCGAAAAGCCATGGATTCCCAATAGCCGCCCTCCCTATCATCAAACCATTTACTTGGTACCGTTCACGAAGTTCACGAATATCGTATTGGTAATTAATGCTCCCGTTTCCAATGACAGGTATTGAGATTTCAGCGGCCGTCTCATTAATAATATCCCAATTGGCATCACCTTTGTAACCTTGAGCCTTGGTCCTCCCATGAATCGCCAAAGCCTGAATGCCTACCGACTCGAGAAGCCGTCCCGCCTCCGGAGCCACCAGCGATTCACCGTCCCAACCGATTCGAATTTTAGCGGTAACAGGACAATCGGGTAATGCCTTCACGACCGACTCGCAGATATTTCCTAACAACGGCAGATCTCGCAGCAATGACGATCCGGCATTCTTACAGGTCACCTTCTTCGCAGGGCACCCGAAGTTCAGGTCGATAAACGTCGGATTGAGCCGGTCGACAATCATCCGCGCGGCATCAGCCATCACATCCGCTTCAGACCCAAAAATCTGAATCCCCATCGGCCGCTGATCCTCTGTAAACTCAATCGAATTCCAGGTTTTGGGATCTCCACGTAATATCGCATCCGCCAATACAAACTCGGACACAACTACATCTGCACCCTTTTCCTTACACAGCTTCCTAAACCCTATGTCGGTAAACCCGGCCATAGGTGCCAAATACAGAGGAAAATTCCCATCCTGAAACCAAGGAAGCATGCCGGTAAGATGGATTTCGAATTGCCGCTGTCAAGCGATGCATTTCCTCTCCTCTGCAGAGGTAATCCTGCTAAAAATCGCGCCCGATCTTAATAGTGCCTAAATCAATCACCGGTTTTGGCTTCGCCTTTTCAGCAACCTGATTCGGATTTATCAAACGCCAGATCGCTTTCACGTGCTTATCTACTTTCTGAGGAGAGATCGCCAACGGAGTGCCCAATTCTTGAGCGAACACACTCACTTGGAGCTCTTCAAGCAGCCAGCGAAGCTGAAGTATTAGGCCCTTCCCCGAATTTGGGAAATTCGGGTCCTCTTGCCACGCCAGGTATTGCGATTTCAACGGCTTTAAAGGTTCGGCTCGCCTTTGATCCTTTTCGGGATCGTTGAGATACCGTTTCCTCCTAATCTCCATTGCTTTCAAATAACGGGGAAACTCCAAAAGCTGTTTGTAGGGCGTAGTGATTAGAAAATCCTTGGAAACCAGTCGGGACAGATCATCCGCCATACCCGCATAGCCCCGCTTCTCAACCGTCAATCGCTGACGTTCTTTGAAAATCACTTTCAGATGGTCGCAATAGCAAGGAACGAGTCCTTTCAGCTCCTTTCGGATTCTTTCCAGCAACGAATCAGCCCAGGATTTTCTCAGCGGCAAAATCGTATCGGATCTAAACAAATGCTTACAGAGGTGCACATAACTATGCTTCTCCAGCGTTTCTGAATGCAGAAAGGCCACACACAAAGGCGCTAACTTCCTGACGTCTTTCAGATCTTTCTGCAGCCACGCGAGCTCATAACGCAGCATATGCTGCAGTAAAACCGGTAATGACCTACGTGTCTCCAAGTCGGCTTCTTCTTTTGATTTGTATAATAGAACATCACACCCCTCCTTTCCCTTGGAAAATCCAGGATATCCGAAAACCGGTACACCACCAAAGTGACTGACCTCTACCCGTTCAGGTAAATCCCCAAACGACCAGTCTTTCAACCCACTTAGGCCCCACTTACGTTGAGCAATCGTCCAGGCATCTTCATCCTTCTTTTCCTTACGGTGTTCAATCGCCGCATTACGTATACGCGCTTTAACTTCAGACGAGATGCCTTCAACCGATCGGGCACTGGCGATCGCCTCATCGTTATCATTTACGACTTCCAATCGAACTTTCAGATGATCAGGAATCGCGCTGTAATCCCAGACTACGGATGGTATACCGATTCCGTATTTCTCCTTCACAATTACACTCATGGCGTCAGCCAGTGAATAATCACCGGGTTGGATGAACGACATGATCTCTTTAGCCTTTTCGCCTAATGGAAACAATTGACGGCGAATGTCCTTAGGTAGCGCTCGCAATAAAGCATCAACTTTTTGCTCCAGATAACCGGGGACCACCCAATCCAGAGCACCCGCTTTAAATGAATCAAATGCATGCATCGGCAGTCGAAGCGTGGCTCCATCCTCTAACTCACCGGGTTTATAGGTATAGTAAAGCGGGCGTTCGCCGCCCGGGGTTTCTATGGATCTTGGGAACTGCTCTGACTCCAATTCAGCGGCCTGCTCACCGATCAAAACAGACTCAGAGATATATAAATCTTCTTCACGATGTTCCTTTAACCATCCCTGCAGATCCTGAACGGAACCCACATTCTGAATACGTTTACTGTAGAATCTGCAAAGAGTCTCTTCGAGGCCGAAGATCCCAGACTTACGCATACGAGCCTGCATTTGCTCAACCGACTCAAGAACCGCCTGGTTATGCTCCCGGAATTTGAATGTGGTTCGTAGAGTTTCACCTAACAAACCTTCACGAATAAAGATATCCGTCGCCTCTTCCGGGTTCACCTTTACGTAGCCAACCCGCCGAACATCTACCTCCAAGCCGAGGAGAATAGAACGCTCCTTTGCGACGACCCGCTCTCCCTTCTCATCCCATGTAGGATCGCTGTAACGGCGCTTGATTAGATGAGCGCCCAGCTTGGGGAGCCAATCCGGATCAATACCTGCGACGGTGCGCGCATAGACCTGGCCGGTTTCAACTATCTCGGAAGCAACAATCCATTCAGGCGTGCTCCCTTCAACTACCTTACTCACCTGCGCTCCCGCATTCTTTTTCCGAAGCTCCCGACTTGCCTTCTTGTCGAATAATCCAGAGCCGGGGAAAATCATAGCTTTCCGGTTACGGGCAGCCCGGTAGTGGTTTCCCATGTCCTTCAAACAAACGTTGCTTAAAAGCCCTGCTACAATTGAGCGGTGAATCGCTTCATAATCTACGTTCTTTCCGCTGCGCTGGTATTCACCCAGCTCCTTCATCACCAGGACCAGTTGCTGATGAACATCCCGCCATTCACGCATTCTTAAATAAGACAAAAAATGACTCTTACAAAACTTCCTCAACTGATTCTGAGTCAGCTTCTCGGTCTCATCGTGATAGGCAGCCCAAATATTATAAAGGGTCACAAAATCGGACGTATCATCGCGAAACTTTTTGTGCATGGCATCCGCTTCCTCTCGCTTTTCCTCGGGCCGTTCACGCGGATCCTGAACACTCAATCCCGCTGCAATGATCAACACTTCCTCTAAAGCCCTCTCCCTCTTGGCTTCCAGTATCATGCGACCCACTGTGGGGTCCACCGGCAGGTGCGCCAATTGTTTGCCCAACGCCGTTAACCGATGATTGCCTTTCTCAACTTCGAGGGCACCCAATTCGACCAGGAGTTGGTAGCCTGATTGAATCGCTCGAGGACTCGGCGGATCGATAAACGGAAAGGTCTCGATCTCGCCCAATTCAAACACCTTCATTCTTAAAATTACAGCAGCAAGATTCGACCGCAGGATTTCTGCCTGTGTATATTCGGGACGTTTATCAAAATCATCTTCTGAATAAAGACGAATACAGATGCCATTCTCAACCCGACCGCAACGCCCCATCCGTTGGTTGGCACTACTCTGGGATATAGGCTCAATCGGCAGACGTTGAGTCCTCGTTCCAGCACTATAGCGACTCAAGCGAACGTACCCAGTATCCACCACAAATCGTATTCCCGGAATCGTGAGCGAGGTCTCTGCAATATTCGTTGATAGAATAACTTTCCTTCCCGGTGACCTGCTAAACACCTTTTGCTGATCTCCTGAAGAAAGCCGACCGAATAGCGTTAAGACTTCTACCCGTTTCCAGCGTCGCCCCACCAAAGCATCTCGCGCTTCACGGATGTCTTTCTCCGCTGGGAAAAACACGAGAACGTCTCCTCTCGATGTCTCTTCGATCAGTTGCTCAACGGCAGCCACCGCCCCATCGATATAGCTACCACTACCTCCGGGCAGAAGCTCATCAATCGGCAGATACTCCAAATCAACCGGAAACATCCGACCGGATACCTCAATAATCGGAGCGCCCCCAAACGCCCTCGAAAAAGACTCAGTATCAATCGTCGCAGAGGTTATGATAATCTTAAGGTCCGGACGCTCTTTCCTCAGCTGATTTAAATACCCCAACAAGAAATCGATATTCAGACTCCGCTCGTGAGCTTCATCGATGATGATCGTATCATATTCCAACAATAGCCGATCACCGTGCACTTCCGATAGCAACATCCCGTCTGTCAGGAACTTTACTCGCGTGTGCTTCGACGTCTTATCTGTAAACCGAATCTTTGCCCCTACTTCTTTCCCCCAGTCCACTTTCAACTCCTCCGCCACTCGCTGCGAGACAGACAACGCAGCGATCCTCCGTGGCTGCGTACAGGCGATCTTACCTCTCACCCCCAACCCAGCATCCAGACAGAGCTTGGGTAACTGGGTCGTTTTTCCTGAACCGGTCTCACCGGCTATGACAACGACCTGGTTATCCTGTATCGCTTCACGAATCCGCTCCCGATGTTGGGAAATAGGAAGCGCTTCTGGAAACGAAATAGACGGAAGCCTCTCTAACCTCTCCGCGCAGATTTTCGCAGAAGCCTCAGCTTCCTTTAAAAACCCACGTAGTTTGATCGTCACCGCTTCGGGATTCCTCGGCGGCAAAAGTCGCTCAACCGATCTGCGTACCCGCCAATGGACCGCTACCTCACATGTGGGTAGTATTCGTTCCAATATTGCAGCCTGTTCCTTCCAGTCCATTTCAGTGACTGACCTTGGAATCTCAACAACCTGGTATCAATGAATAAAACAGAACGTTTTCCTCAGCCTACTGGATTGGCAAGCGACCTAGATACAAATATTGGATTAACGCAACTTTACCAACAGATCCTTGCTATCAACCTGATCGCCTGCATGG
This sequence comes from uncultured Opitutales bacterium, assembly GCA_937920335.1. Lineage (GTDB taxonomy): Bacteria > Verrucomicrobiota > Verrucomicrobiia > Opitutales > UBA2995 > UBA2995. The sequence goes on along the minus strand of CALGUT010000838.1, from coordinate 9,236 downwards.
ACCTCGACGCTATCCACGATGCCGTCACACGGTGCGTAAATCGTAGTTTGCATCTTCATCGCTTCGAGAATCGCGAGCTTTTCGCCCTGCTTCACCTGGTGACCCACGGTCGCAGAAATACTGCTGACCATTGCAGGAATCGGTGCACCAATCTGCTTCTTGTCTGCAGAATCTGCCTTCACGCGGCGCTTCGACTCACTCTTCACGGATTTATCCAGGATCACACATTCGCGGGCCCGCCCATTTAACTCAAAGGTTAGAACACGCGCACCATCTTCATCGTGCTCACTCACGTTTATGAGTTTTACGATGAGCGTTTTACCATCTTCGATTTCGACTGAGACTTCTTCCCCCAGTTTCAATCCATAGAAAAAAGCAGGTGTCGGCAGCACATCCGCTTCTCCGAACTCATTGATAAACTTCACGAAGTCTTTGAACACCTGCGGATACATAAGGTACTCATACAACTCATCGTCTGAACACTTCTTATGGCGGGTGATGGCCGTAACTTCTTCACGCACGGTTTCCAGATCGACCTTTGCAGCCCGAGCACCCGGACGACCTCGGAAAGGCTTGCGGTCACCGAGCACCACTTTTTGAACGGCCTTGGGCCATCCTCCTTGGGGCTGCCCCAAACCACCCGACAACATATCAATCACTGATTCGGGAAATGCCGTCCCAGGTGCGAGATTGACCAGATCCCTGGGCTCTACCCCCTTGGTCAACAGGAACATTGCCAGATCACCAACTACCTTACTGCTGGGGGTTACTTTCACGATATCCCCCAAAATTTCATTTACCTCTTCGTAGTAACGAACGACTTCGGGCCAGCGCGTACCAAGCCCCAATGATCGTGCCTGCTCACGCAAATTGGTATACTGCCCACCCGGCATTTCGTGCTTGTAGACTTCAGCGCTTCCAAATTTCGGACTCGTATCAAACGGTTCGTAGAACTGTCGCACAGCTTCCCAATAAATAGAAAGCTCATCGAGGAATGTAAGATCCAATTGAGTGTCCCGCTTATCACTTTTTAGCGCGTGAACGATTGAATTGAGGTTTGCTTGTGCCGTAAGGCCCGACATCGAGGAAATCGAGAGATCCACCACATCCACACCCGCTTCGGCCGCTTTGATAATTGAAGCCGCGGCAATACCACTGGAGTCGTGGGTATGAAAATGAACCGGAATACCTACCTCATTGCGCAATGCCTTGATGAGCTTGTAGGCCGCATTCGGATGACAAATTCCTGACATATCTTTGAGCGCCAAAATATGGGCCCCCATAGATTCGAGCTCCTTCGCCATCTTGACATAATACTCCAGCGAGTATTTGTCCCGTGAAGAATCAAAAATATCTCCCGAGTAACAGACGGTCCCCTCACAGACTGAGTTCGTATCCTTACGGATCGACTCCATCGCAACCTTCAGATTCGGCAGATAGTTCAACGAATCGAATACGCGAAATATATCCATGCCCGCCTCGGCTGAATGCTTCACAAAACCACGAATTACATTGTCGGGGTAATTTGAATACCCAACTCCATTCGCACCACGCAGTAGCATCTGGAAACAAACATTCGGAATTCTCTCTCGCAGTTTGCGGAGGCGCTCAAACGGACTCTCATGCAAGAAGCGCATGCAGGTATCGAAGGTCGCCCCTCCCCAACATTCCAAACTGTAAAGATTATGGGCATGCTGCGATACACTGTCTGCCACCTCCATCATATCGAAGGTCCGCATACGAGCCGCTATAAGCGACTGGTGGGCATCGCGAAGCGTAGTATCCGTAACTAACAGGCGACGTTGCTTACGTGTCCATTCTGCAAATTTTTCAGGACCGTGCTTATCCAGATAATCCTTGGTACCCGCAGGCTTTTTAGCCTTAGGATCATAATCTGGAATAATCACCGGAAGATCCATCAACGGAACTGGACGCCCTTTTACCTGAGGGTTCCCGTTTACGATCGTCTCTCCCAACAGCTTGAGAAGTTTGGTCGCGCGATCGTGGCGCTTTCTAAATTTAAACAACTCCGGCGTGGTATCAATCAACGTCGTCGTTGCATTCCCGGACTGGAACGTCTCATGAAGAATTACATTTTCCACAAACGGGATGTTTGTCTTCACTCCACGGATACGCATCTCTCGCAGTGCCCGATCCATACGCTGGATCGCCAGAGGAAAGGTCTGAGCCGAAGCCGTAAGCTTCACCAGAAGCGAGTCGTAGAAAGGGGTGATAACGGCTCCAGTATCGCCCATCGCACCATCAAGACGGATCCCGAATCCTGCCGCACTCCGGTAATTGACGATTTTACCATAATCCGGCGCAAAATTTGCCTCTGGATCCTCAGTGGTGATCCGTGCCTGAATAGCATATCCGTTTCGCCCTATGTCTTCCTGCTGAGGTATTCCAACTTCATCGCTGAATAATGAATGACCCTGAGCAATCAATACCTGACTGCGAACGATATCGATCCCCGTTATAACTTCGGTAACCGTATGCTCAACCTGAATACGAGGATTCATTTCGATAAAGAACCATTCGTGAGTATCCAAATCCAACAGAAACTCCACCGTTCCCGCGCTGTAGTAACCGATCGACTTGGCGATCTTTACCGCCGCATCACAAAGCTCAATTCGCACTTTGTTCGGCAAACCGATTGAAGGAGCCACTTCAATTACTTTTTGATGGCGACGTTGCACCGAACAATCCCGTTCGTGCAGGTGAACTACATTACCTTGTTTGTCGCCCAGAATCTGAACTTCGATATGCTTGGCCCGACCGATGTAGCGCTCCAGAAAAACTGCGGAATTCCCAAAGGCTCTTTCTGCCTCGCCCTGCGCCTCTTCAAGCAGCGGCACCAAGTCTTTCGGATCGTTAACCACCCGCATACCGCGACCTCCACCGCCAAATGCAGCTTTGATGATAAGCGGAAAACCGATCTTCTTGGCCAACTTAACCGCCTTCTTTGTGTCGGAAACCGGATCCGGAGTTCCAGGCAAAGTCGGAACATTTGCCTCCTCCGCGATTTTGCGGGCCTCAATCTTATCCCCCATCCGACCCAAAAGATCAGAACTCGGCCCCACAAAGGTAATCCCATTGTCCTCACAGGCCTGCGCGAAATCCGCGTTTTCAGATAGAAACCCATACCCTGGATGAATCAAATCGACGTCCTTTTTCTTCGCCAGACCAATAATACTCTCCACATCCAAATAGGCTGCAACGGGTCCCTTGCCCTTGCCGACCAAGTAGGACTCATCAGCTTTAAACCGATGAACTCCGAAACGGTCCTCATTCGCATAAACCGCAACGGTGCGGTATCCTAATTCTGTGGCACTTCGGAATATCCGAACGGCAATTTCACTACGGTTAGCAGCAAGTAATTTCTTCATGGGCGGGTAATAAGGAGGTAGAAAACGAAGAAGAATGAGACCACCTCACGCCGTGTCAACAGGACATGCAACGCACCAAAACAAACGCTCATTCTTGATTCGATCGCAGAAACATCCGTCTGCCACACAGGCAACAGGTGGTTATTCGGTGAAACCGGACGGCTTGACCTATCCATACCCATACTTCATAATATTTGAAATTTCTTAAGACTGTGAGATTTAGATACCCCATATCGACGTTACTTATAGTCACATTTCTATCGCTCAGCACGGCTTGTACGACCTCAAGTAAGTTTAAAATGGCCGAGACCCGATATCCAATGCAGGGGGACTACTTTATTCATGCTTCTAATGAAACCACAGAAGCAACTATTCATTCCGTAATCGTTTTCAAAGGACCGGGCACATGGAAAGAGAAGGCGTTATGGGACGAATATGTCGTCACAACTAAGAACAATGGATTACACCCCATTGAATTCGCGGGTGCAGAGTTGATCGATATCGAGGGAACGCCTCAATACCCGGGAACCGATCCCTGGTCACTTGAAAAACTCAGTAAAGAAAACTGGAAGCACTACGGGGAAGCTGGAATCAGCCTAACCATGGGTTCGCTCGGAGCCGGCCTAACAGCGGGAACGGCCGGATTATTTTACTACTTAGGCGGAAGCGCTGCCGCCGGAGCAGCCCTCGCCGTCGTGCCTGTAGTCGTGGTCGCTGACCTCGTTTATGTACAGGTGAAAAACGGTCAGAATCGAAAGCTGGTCGACAATGAATTTGAGAGAAGACGTCTCGATCTGCCAATTATTATCGGACCAAACGAATCCATCAGAGGAAGCTTATTCTTTCCACAGGTTCCAGGCCCACTAACATTCAGTATGATATTTAACGTCGAAGCGGACTCCATCGAATTGGAATTCGACCTCCGGGAATCATTAATTGGAAACCTCCACATCGAGTAGAATTCGGCTGATACACCTACACCGGTATTAACTCAAGAGCGTTCACTGTTTGAAAAACTACCCATATGAAAGGCCCTTACCTTGATCGAAGAAACTTTGCCAAGAAAACGGCAGTTATAGGTATTGCCGGATTAAGAGGATCAAACGGATCCGCCACCACCCTCGAGATCCATTCGAGTATCGATATCCTTCAATACACCCTCCGATTCCACAGCAACCTCCTTAACTGACTCCCTGTATTTTAAAATCACCGACTTCGCACCCTGATCACCGTTCAACGCTTTCAAATCCGAAATCACACGAATGGGAAAAACAACGGGATGCCCCCTCGCCCCTTCATAAACGGGGACCACTATTCGGGATTTAGCTTCATCGAAAAAGGCTCTTACAATTTCAAGAACAACCCCAGTCTCCAGCGCCGGCAAATCTCCCAGGCAAACCGAAACTCCAGCAAACCGCGACTCGTCTACAGCTGCCGCCCCTATCGCCAAAGAACTCCCCATACCATCGGTCCAATTCAAATTCCTAACCAACCGAACACCGTACCCATCGAGTAATGACGCCGTATCCTCATGGTCGGCACCTGTAACCACAATAATCTCTCCAAACCCACAGTTGGATAAGACGACTACAACCCGTTCCAGAATCGGAACTCCAACGACCTCAGCGAACAACTTGTTGCTTTGACCAAACCGCTTGGACTCACCTGCCGCCAGGACGATGGCACAAATCGCCTTTCCCGGACGATCATCATCACCTGTCAAAAGCTTATCGGACATCCTCAACTAAACGACCGCCGCGTTACCCCTCAGAGCCGAATTCTTCTTCTCAACCAACTGCGCCACGATACTGATGGCAATCTCGGCGGGCGTTGTGCTTCCGATATCCAGTCCAACCGGTCCATGGATCCGCTCCAACTGACTCTCATCGAATCCTTCAGCCAGCAGGCGCTTCAATCGCGCCGCATGACTTTTTCGACTTCCTAACGCGCCGATATAATTCGCATCGCTTTTTAAAGCGATCTTCAGCGCTTGATCATCAATTTTCGGATCGTGAGTCAGCAGCACGACACTGTCAAATGCACTCAAGCGAACACCTTTTAAAGCCGTTTCCGGCCACTCAGGAATTAAGGAATCGGGAGCCACTTCGAACCGATATTCCTGCGCAAAACTTTCACGAGGATCGATAACGATGGTCTGGTAATTCAACGCCTTGGCAAACTGAACCAAGTGAAGTGAAATATGCCCTGCACCGATCACGAACAATCGATACGGTTGAGATATTAGACGCAAGAGCACCTTCCCATCGGGAGTATCGATTTCACGTGTGTGCCCACGTTCACTCAGCATGCGCTTCGCCGCATCCAACGTTTCGACGCTCCATTCTGATGACTCCCCTATAAACGACTCATCGACCAGCAACCCTTGTTTACCCTCAGCGGATAACCACAAGCCCGTTCCATGAGAATCATGCAAGCGAGTCAGGCCTTCGATTATGTTCGGTTCATAGTCAAAACGCTCCACGCGAACCCCAATTTTTCCACCACAGGAGAAGGCGACTTCCCAAGGAAACCCCTGGCTAGGTCCATACTCGGCCCACCGTGTCTTCCCATCTTTCACACAATCGACCGCCATGTTGATCACTTCGGTCTCGATACAGCCGGCGCTGACCGACCCAATAAAGTGGTCGCCGTGTTCGGAGATCGCTAACACCGATCCTATCCCACGAGGCGATGGATTCCGGGCACTCACAACCGTAGCCAGCGCAAACGGCTGTCCAGATTCAATCCAAGGCTCTAATTGTGACCAGATTTCGTGCATTAGGGCTTTCCTACTTTGACTCAGTGATTAAAACTATCATTGTTAACCCAAACTTTTCATCAATTCACCCTATGGCAACTATACAAATTAACGTAAATGGAGAGAGTCGCGAAATCAGCGATATAGATCCTACAACGCCCCTACTCTGGGCACTTCGCGACCATCTCGGTATGGTCGGAACCAAATTCGGCTGTGGAAAAGGTCTCTGCGGCGCCTGCACCGTCCATCTCAATGGCACGGCCATCCGCTCCTGCAGCACACCCGTTTCTGCCGTGAATGGCCTAAACGTTACGACCATCGAAGGTCTAGCCCACGACGAGGACCACCTCCATCCCCTTCAGGAAGCGTGGATGGAACACGATGTCCCTCAATGTGGTTACTGCCAAGCCGGACAAATGATGAATGCCGCTTCGCTGCTCGCTACGAACCCGAAACCCTCGGACAGCGATATCGACAACGCCATGGCAGGAAACATCTGCCGCTGCGGAACCTACCAACGAATCCGCAAAGCCATTCATACGGCAGCAGGAAATGGAGGTGCAGCGTGAAGAACGATATTTATAGTTACGACCTGATACCGGATGTCGATATGCCGGCAGAATTTGCCAATCACCAAAACCGACGAGCCGCGAGGGAAGCACGAGGCGATGCTCCCTTTATGCCACGCAGACAGTTCCTAAAACTGTCGGGCATCGCAGGTGGCGGCTTAGTGCTAGCCTTTATGATGGCCGGACGCAGTCAATCGGAAGCCGCCCACCACAAGACCGGCGGACAAAAAACGTTTTCTCCCAATGCCTACATTCAAATCAAGCCAGACGGCGAAATCGTAATTGCTGCAAAAAACCCGGAAGTCGGCCAAGGCGTTAAGACCTTCCTTCCAATGATCATTGCAGAGGAACTCGAAGTTCCCTGGGAGTCGGTAACCGTCGTCCAGTCGGAGATCGATAAAGACCGTTTCGGACCGCAATCAGCAGGGGGCTCACAATCTACACCTCGCAATTGGACGCCCCTTCGCCAGGCAGGTGCCGTCGCCCGAACGATGCTGATCAATGCCGCCGCTGCCGAATGGGGCGTCAGCGCAGGATCATTGAAAGCCGATCAGGGATTCATCGTAAATCCAAAGAACGGAAAGAAAATAAGCTACGCAGACCTCGCCTCCAAGGCCGCCACATTGGACGTCCCTGATGCTGAAACAGTAACCTTCAAGGAACGCAGCGAATACAAATTGCTCGGCAAATTTATACCAGGTGTAGATAACCCGGATTTGGTAACCGGAAAGCCACTTTTCGGTATCGATCAGACACTTCCAGGAATGGTCTATGCCGTATTGGTTAAATGTCCGAGTTTCTACGGAAAGGTGAAGCGCGCCAACCTGGAAGACGTTAAAAACATGCCCGGTGTCGTGGATGCATTCATCGTCGACGGTAACAGCGTGGATGGAGAGCTCAGTCCCGGAGTCGCTATTGTGGCGAAGTCTACCTACGAAGCATTCTTAGCAGAAAAGGCACTTCAAGTTTCCTGGGATAAGAGTGAAGCCTCTAATGAATCTTGGGGGGATCTCAAGGAACTGGCCTTGGACCTCACATCGAAGCCCGGTCCCGTCGCTGAGGAGACTGGCGACATGCAAGCTGCGATTGATGGAGCCGATAAGGTAGTCGATGGATTCTACACCTACCCATTCCTATCCCACTCCAATCTGGAGCCGCAAAACTGCACTGCCTGGTTTCACGGCGGTAAAATGGAATTCTGGGCTCCGACCCAAACGCCTCAAGCAATTGCCGGCGCAGTTTCGAGGATACTCGGTATTGCGGAGGAAGACATCATCGTGAATCAAGTCCGCGGAGGCGGTGGATTCGGTAGGCGCCTCATAAATGACTTCGCCTGCGAAGCTGCAGCGGTAGCCCACAAAGTGGACGCCCCCGTCAAGCTGATGTGGAGCCGGGAAGCCGATATGGCCCACGACTTTTATCGCGTCGGAGGTTTCCACAATATGAAAGGCACGATCGACAAGTCCGGCAAGCTGAGTGGACTCCAGGACCGTACGCTTATTTTCACCAACAAAGGTAATGGACGGCCGGTTCGGGGTGGCAATATTCGCGCCGGCAACATCCAGGCACCAGAGATTCCGAATGTCAGAATCGAAGCCCACGAAATCCCACTGATCGTTCCTTGTGGATGGTGGCGGGCACCGACCTCCTGCTCCGTTGCCTGGGTATTCCAAAGCTTTATCCACGAAATGGCTACGGCTGCTGGACGAGATCATCTGGAGTTCTTATTGGAACAATATGGAGAGCCCCGTTGGTTGGGCAAACAAACCTCAAGGGACTTCAATACCGAACGAGCGATCAACGTCACCAAAGCAGCTGCCAAAAAAGGTAACTGGGGTAAAAAGATGAAACAAGGACAGGGCCGAGGCATTGCCTTCTACTTCAGCCACCTTGGTTATTTTGCCGAAGTAGCCGAGGTCACTGTCGACAGCTCCAACAACGTCAAAGTGGACCGCGTAGTAGTCGCAGCCGATTGCGGAATCCTTCTCAATAAGAGTGGAGGAGAAAACCAGGTTGAGGGCTCGGTTATCGATGCGATCAGCACGATGGCCAGCCAGGAAATTACCTTCGAAGAAGGCGCCGTAAAGGAGCAGAACTTCGACGATTTTCCATTACTTCGGATGCCTTCACAGCCCAAGATTGAAATCGAATGGCTGACAACCGAGCACTCGCCCACCGGCCTCGGAGAGCCCGCATTCCCGCCGGCTACCGCTGCCATCACGAATGCTATCTTCGAAGCTACCGGAAAACGCATTCGCACTATGCCGATTTCGAAGGACGGATTCAGGATCGTATAAATTCTTACGGTCAATCACATTTTAAAATGGCGTTGTCGATTGGCAGCGCCATTTTAGTTTTATGACCCCCATCGTTCAAATATCCCTAGATATCGTTGACATCGGCGAAGCACTCGAAACAGCCGAGATGGCTATGCGAGCAGGCGTCGATTGGCTGGAAGCTGGCACACCACTTATAATCGCCGAAGGCATGCACGGTGTCCGGGCCTTACGTAATCGCTTT
>CALGUT010000837.1 GCA_937920335.1 uncultured Opitutales bacterium | reverse complement strand
CAACCGGACAATAATTACAAGCGATCAATCGAGAACTACGTCTCCTGGGGATACTTCGACTTTCGTCGTACCGGTTCACGAGCCGAACGTGAAGGACTTGAAGAGGAGACCGATATTAAGATTGGTTACCAGTCCGTTCCGGTGGATTGGAGTATCAGCCACCCCCGTAAAGAAGCATTCTTTAATTATACTAAAGAGATATCGGGGTATTGACTGAGCTAGTAGGTTGATGTGTTTAAGGGATTCTTCAGAGTGGAAACGCCATGGGGTAAGCGTCGAATAAGGCATCTTACTAAGGGGGAGACTTAATGAATCTCTGGGCTTTCGCCTAGTGTCCGATGAATCGCTGGTCCGGCCTTTTCTTTCAACTGCCAACCTTTACAAGATCAAAATCTCCGCGTAGCTTGGGCGTTATGAACTTATCTACCCGATTCTGGCAAAGACTTTGTCTCCTTACCGTCGCTGGCGGACTTCTCGTTGGCTGTTCGCCTGATTCATCTTCCGATGGTTCTGGCGGAAACAAATTTCTTAGCATCGGAACGGCTCCTCCTGGGGGAGCATTTTTTGTGGTTGGCGGCGCCGTAGCCGAAGTGCTCAATGCGCACGCTGAAGATGCCAATTGGGTCGTCACCGCTGAGGCGACGATGGGCACGCAGGAAAACATTCGCCGCTTGGCCGATGACGAATTGGATCTGGCTATGGCCAATGCGGCTATTTCTTATTTTGCGGTTCGTGGAGGACGTGATTGGGGAACTCCCCAATCTATTCAAGCAGTAATGACCCTGGCCCCGAACGTTGCGTTTTTCATAACGCCCTCCAATTCCGGTGTCAAAACCATGGCCGACCTGAAAGGGAAGCGGGTAGTGATTGGCCCTCCGGGCGCGGGTTTCGAGCATTTTGTGGAACCGATCCTGGAAGCACACGGATTGTCATTGTCGGACCTTACGCCGGTTTATGGCACCCAGCCTGCGGCCGTGGATATGCTATCGGACGGTTCAGCGGCAGCTGCATTCCTGGGTGGTGCCATTCCCACTGCTTCGATCACTCAGGCCTCCGCATCCGGAGACATTTTCTTTGTACCTTTCGATGAAGCAGCCCGACAAACTTTGATCGAGGAGTATGCCTTTTTCCACCCAGCCGTGGTCAAAGCGGGTACCTACAGAGGGCAGGATGAAGACTATCCCTGCTTGAATGTGGGTTCTATGCATCTCATTACCTCGACGAATAAGGCCGAAGAGACGGTGTATCAATTGACCAAAACCCTATACGAAAACCGCGAGGAGGTAGCGGCAAAACATCCGGCGGGTAGAGCCATCAATCCGAATAACGCAGCACGGTCGGTTGGCACGGAATTTCACGCGGGCGCAGTTCGCTTCTACCAAGAGATTGGAATCTGGTCCGAGTAGGGTGCGGATTTGTTACCGGACCTGAGACTCTATTATGAAGATCTTGAACTCAGTGATCGCTGTTGGGCTTTGCTTCTTCACGTTGTGGGAGGTGAACTACCCCATGTTCCAACCCCAGTCGAGTCTGGCTGTGTTTGCGATGTCGGGGTTGGTTCTATGTTTCCTTAATTTTCCCCTGTATAAAAAATGGAGGGACCAACGTTGGACTCGTGGTGTGGACGTTGTTTCGGCCGTATTGGCAGTGCTTTGCTGTGGATTCATTATCACGCAGACAGAGCCTTTTTTCAAATTCCTCTGGCTCGATGGACAACCACTCGGCAACCGGCCCGGACAGGAAACAGGGTTGGATTTTGGGGTGGCGATTGTGTTGTTGCTTTTGGTGCTGGATGCGGCCCGTCGCTGTATGGGCTGGGCCCTGCCCATTCTTGCCCTCTTGTTTTTGGCCTACGCGTTATTCGGACCGCACCTGCCGAATTGGTTGATTCCTCATCGGGGCTACGATCTCGAACGCACGGTTGCGCAAACGGTCCTGCATGGACAAGGGGTGTTCGGCGTGGCTCTGGGCGTGATGTTCCGTTATGTGTTCTTGTTCGTGGTGTTCGGCGCCTTTCTCGGAGCGACCGGAGCGACCGGGTTTATCATCGAGTTTGCCCGTAAGCTATTTCGCAACAGCGCTGGTGCCCCGGCGAAGGTGGCGGTGGTGAGTAGCGGGCTGATGGGATCATTGTCTGGTAGTGCCGTTGCCAATGTGGTTACCACAGGTACTTTCACTATTCCCATGATGCGGGCCGCGCGGTTCAAGAGAGAAATTGCCGGTGGTATCGAAGCGGCCTCCAGCGCAGGGGGTGCGTTGGTGCCACCCGTGATGGGTGCAGCTGCCTACCTGATGTTGGAGATCGTTCAGCCGGCAGTGACGTATTTGCAGATCATCCAGTCGGCCTTGATTCCGGCAATACTCTACTACCTGTCGTTGTTTCTATTCGTGCATTTTCATTCCCTGCGCATTGCCTCTGATTCCGAAGTCGATGATGAATCCCTACCTGGTAAATTGGGAGTCGATGCTGACGAGGGCCCGAAAAAGCTCGAACCGTTCAAAGGGTTGTTGTTCGTCGGGTCTCTGGCCAGTCTGATCGGTTTCCTTTTAATGGGCTTTACTCCGTTTCGGGCCGTAACCATGGCCCTGGTTGTGTTGATCGTGCTTAGTTTCTTCCGGGAAGAAACCCGATTGAATTGGAGTGGATTTGTGGATGCGATGCGCGGTGCGGGGCGGGATGCAGTGCCCTTGATTTGCGCAGCCGCCTGCGTGGGATTGATTATTGGCGTCGTGACCTTGACCGGGGTGGGAACCCGTTTCCCTGCCATGATCCTTCCATTGGCAGAGAATAGCCTCATGGGTGCACTTTTGCTGATCATGGTAGGTTCATTGATCTTGGGCATGGGATTACCATCGGTCGTGTGTTATCTCCTCATGGCGACCTTGGTTGGGCCGGTGCTGGGTAAACTCGGAGTCATTCCGTTGTCCGCCCATTTCTTCATCTTTTACTTTGGTATGATGAGCATGGTTACGCCCCCTGTTGCCTTGGCAGCTTACGCAGCCAGTTCGGTGGCCGGGTCGAAAATCATCCCCACCAGTATGGCAGCCTTCCGCGTCGCTTTGGTTGGTTTTACCTTGCCCTACATGTTTGTCTTTCGTCCCGAGTTGTTGTTGCTCGCTCCTGGTGGACAAGCTCCGGGTGTGCTGACGGTGATCTACGCGGTGCTGGTCGCCGCACTCGGCATCATTGCGTTTGCTTCCGGACTATCCGGTTACCTGCTGGCTCGCCTGAATGGGGGATCCAGAGTGCTTCTCTTCATCGCAGCAGCGCTGATGCTTTATCCGGGAGATTCTGTGGTATTTCCTCAAGAGTGGTTGCTGACTATCCATGATTTGGGAGGCGCGTTCCTGCTTGCAGTCGTCGCCATTAAGACGCGACTGGCTGGGCAACATGCTGGCGAAGGGTAGGAGAGGTAGTGGTTTTCTGCTTACCTTTATTATGTTGGAGTTAACAACGGTTTGATCTCTTTCGCTCGACCCAAATAGTAGCATATGAAACCGGTTTAGCTTAAGAGCTGATCGCGTTCTTGCTTTTGTGGTTTTCTGCGCAACAATAGAATATCTTCAGGCTATTTACGTATTTATCTATTCCTTCGCTGAAGACTCAGAACCCCATATCTACCCCAACCTCCATCTTTGAGATTCCTATAGATTTCCACCCTCCAGGTTCCGGAGACTACCATGTCCCGCTAAGTGGTATAACGGGCAAGCCTGTTCGAGAGTCTGTAAGTGAACGGAACTCCCGCATGCTTCAGTTTATATCCAGGTGCCCAGTTATGGATACAACCCCATGGCCCAACTCTGGTGCGATGATCATTCAGTCGCGGCCTGATAACTTTTAGACAAGATAACAATGCACACAACTAAGATGGTTAAAATTACAATTCGGGTGATTCGCCTCAGCCTACTTATAAGCTTAATGAACGGTTACATGAGTGGACAAGCGTACGATCTGCTTATTCAGG
>CALGUT010000836.1 GCA_937920335.1 uncultured Opitutales bacterium | reverse complement strand
ATCATAACTGGTGATATTTCCAAGCGATTTTATCGGCGGAAGTTCAAGGAACTTGATTAACCGAGTTTTTAAGCCCATATATACGGTTAGTTGTGAAGCAGTTTCATGTAGCAGAAATCGAAGGTGAATATGGCCCTCTGACGGTGTCCGAGCGGCTTGTTCAGAAAATATGGGCGCGAGGAGAGTTCAGACAGACGGACTTGCTCACCCAGGAGGGGGCTTCACTGGAGATTGTCGATCTAGGAAGCTGGAACCGTTTGGCGGGACCAGATTTCAAGAATGTGGCGATTAAGGTAAATGGGCAGTTACTCAATGGTGATGCTGAGTTACACTTTTTCGAATCCGATTGGATAGCCCATGGTCATGAGCAAGATCCCGCGTTTGCCAACGTCATTTTGCATATATTGGTGTTTCCAAATAAATCGCCAAAGCAGACCTCTGGTTGTTTGGTTAAGCATTCTTTGCTATTACTCGAATTGCTTCCTCAGGGGTTAGAGAGCTATGCCGAAGAAGAGGCGTTAGGAGTATTAGCTGCTGGTGAAGAGACCGCGCTTGAAGAGTCGTTCCTCTCGCTACCGCTATCCGAACGAATTCCTCAGTTGGTCAAAGGCGCGGAAAAACGATGGTCTGCGAAAGTCGCTTATGCGGCGCAACGAATTGCTCTATTGGGATGGGAGGAAGCCTGCCATCAAACGGCACTGGAGATTCTGGGATACCGATACAACCGAGCGGCCATGCTTTTTGTGGCGGGCGATTATTCGCTGAAGTCGCTGCGTTCGGGCCGATTTTCAGCAACCGACCTGTACGAGGCTGGAAAAGGGCGTTGGCGATTATCGGGAACCCGTCCTGCCAATTTACCGCTTCACCGGCTTTCTCAGTACCAAAGCTGGGTTGAAAAGAATCCCTATTGGCCCGGTGAATTAGAGTCGCTTGCGGAGGATTTATCCGAGTTGGGGCGCTTCTCTGTAATCGAAACAGATCGCAAGATGCTGAAAGTCAGTGCGTTGCGTGCTCAGATCTCTAAGTCGATTATAGGAGATACCGTAGGGGGCACTCGGATCGAAAACCTAATCTGTGATGGATTTCTGCCATTGATGGCAGCCCACCGGGAAACTTCGGTGTTTGCCCACTGGTATCATTGGTTTCCTGGCGATATTCCGTCAGTCTTGAAAAAGCTGATCATTACGACCTGTAAAGGCGCCAATCCCAAGCAGCCGCTGTGCAATGGAAGTATTCAAGGAGCCTTGCAGCGCTTGATAGAAATTCGAGCATCTACGCTAAGAAAATAAAGGTTTGTAGGTCCCTTCTGATGGACACTTGACATGGGTTGAGACGGGGTCTATCTCTTCTGCCTTTCACACTTTACCAACACTGGGAAGTGGGCTCAACGGCCCGCTTTTTTTTATCACTTTTTTTGACATGAGCAGCGAAATTTTATCCGTCCTGGAATATATGGAGAAGGAAAAAGGCATCGATCGTGGGGACATGATTGGGGCCATTTCATTAGCCATCAAGACCGCGGCCAGCAAAGGCGTAAACTCCGGACAGGAGCTAAAGGTAGAGATCGATCCGAAAACCGGAGGGCTGCAAGCTTGGACTGTTTTGAATGTCGTAGATTCTGTGAGTGATCCGCGAACAGAGGTTCACTTCGAAAAAGCCAAATTAATCGACAAAGAGGCTGTGCTAGGTGGCACGATTGAAAAGGAGATTGATCCTGCATTTTTGGGGCGTATTGCTGCTCAGACGGCGAGACAAGCGATCATGCAGCAAGTTCGGCAGTTCGAGAAAGAACGTATTTTTGACGATTATAAGGACTCAATCGGAGATGTTGTTTCCGGGATTGTCCGTCGTCGCGAACGTGGTGATTTGATAATCGATTTGGGCAAAGCAGAAGCCTTGCTTCCGGGGCGCGAAAAGGTTCACGGCGAAGACTATGCGCCAGGTGAACGTATTCGTTGTTTATTACTCGCGATTGAACAAACCAATCGGGGTCCAGAGCTCATTTTGACCCGTGCACACCCGAAATTTATCCGACGACTTCTTGAATTGGAAGTTACGGAGATCGTAGACGGTACGGTAGTGATTAAGGCACTTGCCCGTGAGCCGGGCTATCGCACGAAGATTGCGGTCGCCAGTAATGACAAAAAGGTGGATCCGGTCGGTGCCTGCGTGGGAGCGCGTGGAGCTCGTGTAAAGAGTATCGTTCGTGAACTCGGCGGTGAGAAAATTGACATCATCCGATACTTTGACGACCCGCAGGAGATGCTCGCAGAGGCATTGAAGCCCGCTGTTCCTTTAAATGTTCAAATCGACGAGCGCAACAAGCGCATCCACTTCGAAGTAGCTGACCGCGACCTTTCAGTAGCAATTGGCCGTCGTGGTCAAAATGCGAGACTGACCTCCCGTTTAATGGGATGGCGCTTGGATATCAGTAAAGAGAAGGTTGCCGGCGGCTTTGAAGATCGGAAGGAGCGTGCGATTGCTGGTTTAAACCAGATACCTGGAATCAGTGACGATGTCGCAAATCGTTTGGTGGCCGTTGGTTTGATTAGTCCAGATGCCTTCACCGGTGTTGAAGGTTCTGATCTTGTTGACGCAGGATTTACAGAGGAAGAGTCAAGCGACATATTAACCAAAGTTAAGGAGTTCCTCTCCCAACAATAGATTTTTTAGGTCCTAACCCTACTGCCAACTAGTTGGCGGCTATAATATATGAGTGTTCGAATTCACGAAATTTCAAAACAGACAGGCGTTTCCAGTAAGGAAATCGTTGATCTACTAAAAGGGCGGGGTTACGCAGTATCAACCGCTTCTAGTGGGATCGACCCTATTTCTGCTGAGTCTCTTATCGAGGAACTTGGCAAAAAAGAGGAGCCCAAGGATGAAACGCCCGCTGCTGAAGCTCCTGTCGAGGAACCCAAGAAAGAAGCAGCCCCTCCTGTTGCTCCCCCTTTAAGTGCGTTTGTTCGCTCGAAAGCGGATATTGATCGCAAGAAGGAAGAAAAGCTGGCGGAAGCGGAGGCGAAGCGTAAGCCAAAGTCTGCGTCACCTCCTCCGACACCCCCTCCGCCCGTTGTGCGAAAGGCTCCACCAGCGCCTCCTCCTGTAGTTGCCGCTCCCAAACCCGTTTCGCCGGCAACTCCACCAACTGCAGCGCCTACTCCCGTGTCACCACCTGCGGCAGCACCCAAACCTGTTTCTCCGGCTCCCCTTACGCCGCCCCCAACCGCAGCACCTCCAGTTGCAGGGCGTCCACCAGCGACTCCCGTATTGGGATCTCCGCCACCGGTCGTGCCGGCTCCCGGATCGCCTCCTACCATTACACCGCATGAAAATGGCGATGAATCTTCTGAAGGCGCAGCGCCGGCCGAAGCAGGAAATGTGCGGATGGTGACTGTTAAGCCGCCGATCGTTGTTAAGGAATTTGCGATAGAGATTGGCCTCAAACCCTTTAAGTTAATTTCTGAGCTCATGGAAATGGGGATTTTCTCCTCCATGAATCAGGTAATTGATGAGGAAGTCGCGGTTCGCCTCGCTGAGAAACACGGCTTCCTGTTGGAAGTAAAGCACCGCGGTGAAGAGAAAGTCCCGGTCAAGAAAAAGAAAAAGGTAGAAGTCGACCAAAGTCAGTTTCTGGAACCCCGCCCATCAGTTGTTTGTATTTTAGGACACGTTGATCATGGCAAAACGACATTGTTGGATCATATCCGTAAGGCAAACGTAGTTGACGGTGAGTTTGGAGGTATTACCCAGCACATTGGAGCTTACCAGGTGAAACATGGTGAACAGACGATAACGTTTTTAGATACTCCTGGTCACGCGGCGTTCTCCAAAATGCGCGAACGAGGAGCGCATGTCACTGATATGGCTATTCTCGTTGTAGCTGCGGACGATGGTTTTATGCCACAGACTGATGAGGCGCTTAAATTTGCACAAGAGTCTGGAGATCCGATTATCGTAGCGATCAATAAGATCGATTCCAAGGGTGCAGATCTTGAACGTGTTAAAACGCAGATGCAGGAACGCAATATCGCCCCAGAAGATTGGGGCGGAGAGACGATTGCTGTAGCCCTTTCTGCCCTAAAGGGTGAAAACGTCGACGAACTCTTAGATATGATCAACCTGCAATCAGAGGTCATGGAGTTACAAGCGAGTCCCAGGGGACCTGCTTCAGGAACGATCATTGAGTCCAAGATGGAAGTCGGTCGTGGGCCTACAGCGACGGTAATTGTCCAACAGGGAACATTGAAAGTAGGGGACGCTATTATTTGTGGAACCAGCTATGCAAAGGTTCGAGCAATGATGGACGACTCCGGCAAGAATGTGAAGCAGGCACTCCCTTCGACGCCTGTGAGTATTTTAGGATGGTCTGACATCCCACCAAGTGGAGGTGAGTTTTCCGTTGTTAAAAACGAAAAAACGGCCAAGCGCATGGCTGACGAACGCGATACTGAGCTTAAACGCGAGGAGAACGTCGTGGTAGAGGATGTTGAGCGTAAACCTGCAACG
>CALGUT010000835.1 GCA_937920335.1 uncultured Opitutales bacterium | reverse complement strand
TCCCTTCCAACATCGCAAGGACCCGGTTGTCTATGGGAGTCTTAACCCAGCTTTCGTTCTCAACTTCCGCAGGCGCCTTCACAACCGGCGGCGTGAATGCCCAAAAGTCTTCGTATTTGGCTCCCTCAATGATCCACTGTTTCACCAGCTCAACTTCTTCCTCCGTCAACGGCGCCTTGTGAGACTTTGCCGGCGGCATTCTTTCATCCTCGTACTCTTCAATAATCCGCCAATAGAGCTCACTCTCCTCAGGCTCTCCCGGTTTGATAATGAAGTAATCGTCGCGCGGCGTCAGCGCCCCCAGAGGACCGTCGGGTACATCCATACGAAGCTCCTCCTCCCGATCCACCTCATCAGGGCCATGACATTGAAAACATTTGTCCGACAAAATCGGACGGATATCCCGGCTAAAGTTAACGGTTTCCTCCGCCCTCAAGCTTCCTATGACGGCAAAGAAACTTAGGGCAACTGCGAGACGGTTGATTGAGTAGCTTTTCATTTCTGATATGAATAACCGGATAGGGTGACTCCGATGACTAGTTATATTCATGGCACTGACTCGACGGAAGTCAAAGTCGATTCAGGCTTTCGGAAGGTTCAAAATGAGAGGAATAAGCCGAATTTGATTCAACTCATTATCGAACTACTTAGCGGCTAGTCGACGAATACACAGGACAAAACTATCAAGAATCGGAGAGGGTTCCAGACAGTGAGTATCTATAACTTCGCGTAGGGATGCGTCTCCACATGAACGGCTTTCATCCCAGCGGCGTATGCAGCCTGAATTCCCATGGCAGCGTCCTCAAATACGAGGCATTTACCCGGATCTACGTTGAGGAGTTCGGCCGCTTTAAGGAAAATATCAGGAGCCGGTTTTCCATTCTGAACATCTTCCGCAGTAACAAGCGCATCGATATCATCGGCCACACCTATGATTTTTAAGGTCCTGCTTACGCAATGGAACGTTCCTCCGGATGCTACCGCAATTGGTAACTGACCAACAGTAGATTTTAAAAGATCGACCACCGGTTGAACGGGTCCGATCTGATTGAGGGCCTCACGATAAAATTTATTTTTCCACTCATCGACTTGGTGGCTGTCGATGGTTGTATTGAATCGCATATTAATGTTGCCGACAAATTCGTGGATAGGAACACCGGCCAGCCCATAGTAAATCTGCTCGGTCAGATCGAAAGTGACCCCCAATTGTTCAAATGTTTTCAGGAAAGCCTCGTAATGCACAGGCATTGAATCGGCCAAAGTGCCATCACAGTCGAAAATGTAAGCGTCAAACGGTCCTTCAGGTATCTCCAGTTTCATAAGCAATCCAGAAGGAACGCTAATCACAATCGCAGTGCAATCAGCAATTGAACAGGATGCGTTGCGATTTGGTTAAGGGAAACAGCCACACCCTTAATCCCTGAACAAGGCGTCAACCTTCACTTCTTTCAGGGCTCCTAACTTGGCGATGCTGTCCAAATCCAAACGATCTCTCGGTCCCACAATTGAAATCAACTTTGGTCGCCCCGCGATCCTGGATTGATGAAATTCCGTCATATCCTTAAACGAAGCGTCCTGTAACTCGGCGAAACGTTCCGGTCGCGGATCAGCCGAATACCCCAATTGCTCCCAGGATTTTACTGCACCAGGGATCTCTCTGAACTTAAGCTTACCTACACGAAATTGATTATCCAAGGAGCCCAATGTGTTTTCGAACCGCCCCTCTGACTCGGGTAAGTTATCGAACAGGTCCAAGAATACCTCTAAAGCTTCTACCGCTTTGTCCGGCTGAGTTCCAATGGCGGCCAGCATTAAATTTTCTGATTTCTTGTTTCCGGCAGGCAAATAACGAGCCCCCACGGAGTAGGCCAAAGCGCGGGCTTCGCGGAGTTCCTGAAAGACAATGCTAGACATCCCTCCCCCGAAGTAATCGTTATACAAATCGATCTCCAACTCATTGCTTTCGTCGTACTGGCCATCCGCAAACTCGATGCGAACCTGGGCCTGAGCGGTCTCCCAATCGAAGAACAAAATTTCTGTCTCAGAGGGTTCACGAATATCTTCCACCTGGTAAGGAAGCGTCTCCTTCAAATCAGCTCCCGCGTCTAATAAGGATGCGATCTTCGCCTGCACAATCTCCAATGGAAGCGAACCGACATAGAAGTAGTCTCTTTCATAATCTAACAGACTACTGACCTCGGATAACAACTCGTCCACGTTAAGCGCCATGATCTCTTCTGCGCTCAAGCGCGTGAGAAACGGAGAATCTTCGCCATAGCGATTGTAGTTTCTCAAAGCGAGGAAGAGAGACTCAATATCTTCTTTGGCATCCTTCCGTTGCTTAAGAATGATTTGCTTGAGCGTATCCAATACTTCCTGACTGCTAACCGGATGACTGACGAATTCCTGCATCAACTCAATGGTGCTATCGAAGTTTTCATCCAGCCCACTTATGGCAAACGAGGTTTCATGATCACCCACCAAAAACGCGAAGTCAGAACCTTTCGCATACCAAGCCTGCTTCAGTTCATCCGGAGACAGCTCCCGAGTGCCAGATTTATCCAACAACAAACTTGCCGCTGCCAGCAGCTCGTTTTCACGACGGCCGAAGTCAAAATCCACCGTAAGTGAAAAGAGGTCATTCACGGGATTTTTTGTATAGAACAAACGCACCCCGTCACCCACTTCGACCAATTGATAGTCCTGTCCCCGTTCCACAAAAACAGGCTCAATCTGCGGAGACTCCATACTCAGAACCTTTTCGCCGAATGCAGAGGATTCGAATCCTGATACGTCAGGCTTTTCAAACTCCGGCTTATCCACCTTGGGCGGCTCGAATTCTCCATTGCGCCGATAAACAGCTACGTGCGGACCACTGAAATACTTGTTCGCTACCTCGATCACGTCCTCTTTCGTCAGAGCGTCCAGACGATCTATCTCAGTCACAGTATACTCCCAATCTTCGAGCGAATAGAACGACGATGCCATTAATCCAGCGCGGGATTGGTTAGACTCCAGACCCAGTTTCTCAGACCGTTTGAAATCTGCCACGATCGCAGGAATCAACCAGTCACCGAAATCACCCCGTTTAATGATCTCCAATTGTTCCAGCAATAAGGCTTCCACTTCCTCAAGTGTCTGCCCTTCCTTGGGTGACCCATACATATACTGCGTCCCCGCATATTTCCGAAGGTAAGGAAACGAACCAGCATTCAGCACTTTTTGCTGCTGATTGAGATTGAGGTTAATCAGTCCAGCATTAGCGTTATCCAAAATCATATCCACAAGCTTTAGCGCTTCGATATCTTTGTGACCAAGCGGTTGGGTTGAAAAAGCCATGTATACTTCCTCCTCACCTGGATAGAACACTTCCGCGGTTTTCGGTTCTGTAACTGGCTCGGCGTTTCCATATTTGAACTCAGGAACTTCACCGGGTTTCCAGGAGGAAAAATGCTGATCAATCAACTTGATGGTATCTTCGATTTTGAAATCCCCAGACAGGCACAACGCCATATTATTCGCTACGTAGTAAGTATCGAAAAAATCATGAATAGCCCGGATCGACGGATTTTTTAAATGCTCGACAGCTCCAAGAACCGTTTGTGCACCGTAAGGATGATCCTGATACCTGAGAGAAAATATCTCTTCCTGGATGATCCGGCCCTTGTTATCCATAGACCGATTCTTTTCTTCGTAAACAATCTCCAGTTCGGGGAGGAACAAACGAAATACCGGTTCTACAAAACGATTGGATTCCAAGACTGCCCATTGTTCCAGCCGGTTGGATGGAAGCTCCATGTAGTAGATGGTATAATCATGGCTCGTGCCGGCATTCATCCCGGTAAGGCCCAATTGTTTGACGACCCGATCCAACTCATTGGGCACCGCATACCCGGATGCTTTCGCCGATTCGTCTACGATTTCTCTGAAAAGCGCCTCGCGTTTTTCAGGATCCGTTTCGAGAAACCGTTTTTCATAGAGTTCGTTGATTCTGTCGATGTGCACCCTTTCCTGTTCCCAATCGAGCGTGCCGAGTTTCGTATTACCCTTGAACAACAAGTGCTCCAAATAGTGGGCTAACCCCGTATTCGTTTCCGGATCATTCGCTCCCCCTACCCGAACCGAGACTTCAGCAAAGAACTTTGGCTCTTCATGATTTTCGCTCAGGTAGACTTTCAGCCCATTATCCAGCTCAAAGATATGAACCTGCATGGGATCATGGGGAAGCGGCGATTGAATCAGCTTGTAACCAGCTGAAAGCGTCAGGCAGGAAACCAGAAATAATGACGTGGCAAATAAAATTCTCATAATCAAATTGAATGCAGGATTCGACTTATCCAAGACAGGTTCGCGCCGTAAAGGTTGCAGTGCAAGACTCCTGACTTGGAGCCATTAACTATCGTAGGAGCGACGCCCGTCCATTGCGGACTTCAACGTGATCTGGTCCGCATACACAATACCTCCACCATTCGGCAGGCCAAATCCAATGCGGCTCACCGTCACCGGCC
>CALGUT010000834.1 GCA_937920335.1 uncultured Opitutales bacterium | reverse complement strand
AGAGATTCCTTCCATGTGCGTATTTGCTTAATAAGCTTTTCTACAATTTCAGGATGAACATCTGTTAGATTGTTTGTCTCAGCCCAATCGCCTTCAATATCGTAAAGCTCGATCTGACCCAGTTCCTCATTCAACAATAACTTCCAGCGACCGTCGCGGATGCCCAAGGTTGGCCACGTATAGTCCCTTGAAATTCCGCCTCTCCACTCCCAGAAAATAGGCTTTGTTCGACGAATGGACTCTCCCTTAAATGCGGAGAATGCACTTTGCCCATCCGGCACGAAATCTTCCGGTAATGCAACTCCTGCAGCCTCCAGAAAGGTCGGGAGCAGATCCACCGCTGTAAGCACAGAGGTTTTGTCTACTTTTCCTTGGGGGACAACACCAGGCCATCGCACGACGAAAGGAACTCGAACCCCTCCTGCGTAGAGCGATCGTTTCTGTCCAATCAGGCCACCAGACTCACCCACCGAATAATAACCCCCGAGGCCCACTTTTGAATTGTTGTGAAACTTATGCTCCGGTCCCCGCGTGGCCTCAGGACCGTTGTCGGAAGAGAACACCACAAGTGTCTTTTCATCCAGGGTCAATGTCTTCAACAAATCGATGATCCGCCCTACCCCTTCATCGCCTTCAGCAACTACAGAAGCATACACTCGTTTCTGCTCATCCAGATTTTTAAATTCCTCTAAGTATTTCTCCAAGGGAAAATGGGCCAGATGCGTTTCGTGCAGCCATAAGTTGACAAAGAAAGGATGATCCTTGTTTTCCTTTATAAACTTCTCGGCATGGTCAACGGATTCAAGGCCCTGCGGACGAAGTTCATTGGTTCCCGATCCGTTGAAGGTAGCAAATGCATCATACCCGTATTTATCTTCCGATGGAGAATCTGCAGCATTACCAATGTGCCATTTTCCGAAATGCCCTGTCTTATAACCCGCTTCTTTCAACAAACGTGGAAGCATGGGGACCTTTGGATCGAGCCAGTCGGGCATACCTCGTTTTGCGTTGGAAGAAATACCGGCAAAGTGCTGATGAATGGAAAATCTCGCGGGGAATTTCCCTGTCATAACTGCAACTCGACTGGGAGAACACACCGGACTGTTAACGGTGAAGTTTTGAAAATCAATCCCCTCTGCGGCCATCTGATCAATATTCGGAGTCTCGACAAAATCACTCCCATGTAGGCTCAGGTCCCCATAGCCCCAGTCATCCGCGAATATGAAAATTATATTGGGTTGTTTAGCCGAAACAGCTAGCCAGTTAGCAAGCACCGATAAAAAGAGAAATATTAGGGTATTTCTATTCATTTTAATTATCCTTATGTTTTCTAAGTCCAATCTGAGAAAGATCTATCTGGGCTATCCCTAGCTTGTGCGCAGGCGAGTTGGGCAAGAAACTAAAATCGCCATTCTCTGGATCTACAAACAATGGATCTAAAGCCAGGCTGTTGTCATCTACACCATCGCGTTGTTGCTGCTTCAGCATCTCCTGCCCGAGCCGAGGATCTTCCGCGCAAAAGTAGATATTGTAATCGGTATCTGCATCCTTGGCCAACGCCAGTTCCCTTCCCCTGCTGTCTTCCGTTTGCTTTCCTTTGCCGGGCTTCAGTTCATCGATAAAAGTCACATTATCAGTGGACGCATAAAAAATATTCCGTTTGATCACCGCATCCGTCATAGGTCCTTCCCTAAGTGACATGTAATGCCCACGTGGAGGGGCAATCAGATCTATCACCCAGTTGTTTTCTGCCCGGTTATTCAGTTTTAAAATGATGCCCTGGGCAGTACACTTGTAGATGATGTTTTCCGTGATCAGCGTATCCCTCTGCCCACCATCCGTTCGCAGAGCCGCTTGCATGTGCATGGGGGCAACTAAGTGATGGATATAGTTTCTTCTAAGTACGTTCCCCGCGCCCGCGCCACGGACGTAAATCCCGTTTCCGTCTCCCATCGTCTCCATCACATGATGAATCTCGTTATACTCGATGATATTGTCATAGGAGTGCTTGTACGGGAGAGCTTCTGCATCTGTTTTCTCCGACCGTTCTCCTCCTACTTCCTGCCAGCGAATGGTTCGCACTAATTCCCGATTATCAGTTCTCTCAAAAAAGTGTGTCATGAATCCTGAAACGATCATTCCACTGTACGGCGTATGGTGTATCAGGTTATTCGCTACCTTGTTTTCGCCACTCTGCCAGAGGAAGATTCCAGGCGAATGGATGTAAATCTTTCCGATGTGGTGGATGTGATTGTTATAAACCAGATTCTTTCGGTTTACATCCTTGGTTCCCGGTCCGTAACCGCATAGCAAGATACCTCCACCGCCCATTTGTTCAATGTGATTGCCTGAAATAGTGTTCTCCATCCCATGCAAATCCACTCGAATAGCTCCACTGCCACTGTGGGTAAAATGACACTGCTCAATAGTACAGTTTTCCGTACCGCGCAGACGCACCAGTGCATTAGCCTTATCTAGCATGTCCCAGTCATGTTGCAAGCCGGCGTCATTCTCAGCCAATGTATAGCGCTCGCCATGCATGAAGGTAAGGCCGCGAAAAACAAGGTTGCGAACCGGAATATCCGTCGGCCCTTCTTTATCAATTTCTCCCTCCACTCGAATCAGCTCTAATAACTGCGGTGCCAAAACAGGCGTTTGGTTTCGCGGCCAGAGATAAACCTTCCCTGCTTCCGTGTTCAGCACCCACTCACCCGGTTCATTGAGCTCTTCCAGAACGTTTTCGACCCAACAATTGTCAGTGGTCTTTAAGAAATGGAGCACATTCATCGCGTAGGTCGCCTGAATGGACGTT
Organism: uncultured Opitutales bacterium; assembly: GCA_937920335.1. Taxonomy (GTDB): domain Bacteria; phylum Verrucomicrobiota; class Verrucomicrobiia; order Opitutales; family UBA2995; genus UBA2995. Next base: position 1,346 of record CALGUT010000834.1, on the reverse strand, counting down.
CGAGCAATTCTCGCTTTCTCATCGACCGACTGCAGCGGTAGGATATTGGATATCCATGCATGATGCGGACGAACAATTATTTCCACGTCTGAAATATTCGACCAGTTCTTCAATGTGCCGTCTGGGAAATGCATCTCCGTTCTACTCCCGCCCTTTAGCGTGATGAATCCTTCAGACTTTGCGCGTGGTAACATACCTTCGCCGTCATAGAGCGTTTTGAAGTTCCCGAAAACCTCTGCCACCATAACCTTTCCACGTGCCTCTGCAGGCAAACCCGGCAAATCAGCTGGCGCTCGTTTCCATCCCTTTATCATCCGTCCCGAACTGAACACCGGTTTCTCACCCGGATAGGCGGCATAGGTGACTGTCGAGTTGCGTTCCCCGGAATCCTCCAGACCAAACACCACCGTCTCATTCAACTGGTAGCGCCCCCTACGAATGTGAACGGCAAAATCCCTCGACGGCGAACGACTCTTTGATTCCCGCACAGCATCACGTGCACGCGTTAAGGTCGCAAAAGGACCGTCAGTTCCCTGGGAGTTCGATTCCGACAAAGTACCGGACCAATCGTCTGAGCCATCTACAGAAACATAGTAGTCAGCCTGTCCGCGTACCTGTGGCCCTATCATAAATAGAAATAGCGTGATGAATAGGGTAATTATGCGTTTCATTGAGTGGGTGTATTTTTTTTTGCGAATTCGTCGTGGAGAACGCCCTTGGGTAATCTTTATAGTATCTGAAAACAGAATTTCAAGCATCCTGTGTTTGCAGGATACCACCTTCCAGTATCAACTCGTTTATACCGTAAAGGGCCGTACTTTCATTCAGCCAATACCCCGTTCCCAATTCTAGCCACTCTCGAAGCCCATCCCCTTTTTACGGGATGAATCCCTTTTCAACTTGGTTTATGATGCGAGTTAATGAAGACTCTTTCTGTTCAGGAAACCAACTCCAAATACCCTATGAATAATCTCATTCGCGCACTCTGCTTTTCTTTCCTAATTTTCGGTTCCGCATCCGCCCGGGATAGCGTTCAACCCGGGAAATTTATTATCGAGCCGCCCACCCTTCAAAACCTGGGGTTCGAATGGTATATTGATGGGGATGAAAACCGCAATGCCACGGTGCGGGTTGAGTATCGAACCGCTGGATCGGGCAGCGTGTGGAAGAAGGGAATGCCTCTCCTTCGAATCGGGGACGAACATATAGAAAGAGCGGGCATTGACTACACGACTCCTCACATGTTCGCCGGAAGTATTTTAGATTTGGATACCGATACTAAATACGAGGCTCGTTTTACCATGGAAGACCCAGATGGCGTTGATGAGGAAGCCGTAAAAGTGGTC
>CALGUT010000833.1 GCA_937920335.1 uncultured Opitutales bacterium | reverse complement strand
CAGCACCTTTGTTGGTTTCTTCATCAATTGCAACGCCGACGAAGAAATCGACGAGCTCAACAGATGGGTCGATCAACATGTGGTAGAGCACATTACGTTGTGCTCTCCCGTCGCGACCGATGTTCGTTTGCTCTACACCACCATCAAAGGATCGAGAGACCTGGAACGGGCTGGAGATGAAGCGTGCACGATCGCGAAACGCTCGAAAAAAATTATCCGCTCCGGATACACCGGAGATCTATTTAACGTCCAAGAACTTTCAGAACTCGCTATTAGGCAAGTCAACGAAGCACTTTCCTGTTTTTTAAAAGGTGACTTGAAAATGGCACGGGCCATTCCTGCGAAAGACAAAGAAATCGACAAGCTTTACAAGTCCATCGACAAGCAAATCAACAAACACATCAAGAACGCCGACTTTGATCCCAAAGACGGCCCAGCGCTGATTGATCTTTTGTTTATCTCAAAATCCTTAGAGCGCGTTGGCGACCACGCAGTCAACATCGCGATGGAGGTCATCTACTTTATCACGGGCGACGATTCGAGTTTCACAGAAGATCTCAAGAGCCTCTAGAAGGCCTTTAAATAGTGAATTGCGGCAACGAGCCCGACACTCACTAAGAGCCCTAACGTAACCTTTCCCAAATCAAACATCACAACCCGATGTACTTTCTTGGAGAATTTCTCTTTATCCAAGCGGATGTTCAGCGCGTATTCGCGACCAGCCAGTAAGCCTAGGAATACCCAAGTCGTGCTCATTGGGATACTGTTCACCTCTTTGAAATAGTAGAGTATGATACCAAACAATAAATCGATGATTGTCGCTGATCGGATATCTGAGGTGTTTCGCTTCGACTTTACTATTTTTTGGATAGCTCCGCCCCGCTGATAAAATATATAGCCCAGAAGTCCGATCAACACACCCATCGAAACAAGCAATTCTGTAACTGACAATTGTCTCGGCAAATAGACATAGATGTTAGCAAAGTCTTGCATCAGCCATTGAGACCAAAGGAACGCGGTAGCACACCACTGGGCAATCGTCCACCACAGCTTCTTTTTTGGCGATTTATGGAGATCATCCTCCATAAAATGTTTCTCAAATAATTTGGCAATTATGAGGTAAAAAATAACTGCAGCAGCAAATGCGACGGCATAACCAACCAGTGATTTCACCAACATATCGCCGAGATTTTTTGGCGCAAAGAAGGTAAGTACTAAAAAGGTAGTACTTACTGGAATTCCGAAGCGGGTGATGATTAACAGTACCAGAGGCGGCAAAACATACCACCACTCAAACGGATTAGGTACTGGATACTTTGGATTATCGAATCCGTATCCATCTTTTGCATCGCCGATCAAGCGACTGAAGGAGACATCACCCCCATTAACGAACCAGCCATATACAAGAACAATGCCCATGATACTCCCGGCAAAAATCCAAAGCACCCACCAAGGACGCTTCTTATTAGAAGTAAGGAATGTTCCCAGAGTCTGGATTACATCGTTCGCAACTACAGAGTAAGCAGCCAGGGCAAACCCCAGATAGATCAGGAATTGTGTCATGCTAGGTGGAGAAACAGAGTGGTAGAGTTACTCGATGAGTAAAGTCTTTTGCAGGTCTTGCAACTAAGAATAATCGAAATTATTCACAATCTTACACGCGTACTCTCCAGCCTAATTTAACACGACGCGAATGCCCCGACGCAGATACGTAGGAACGTCCAGATCCAAGCCATCGTGTTCATTCCGTCCAGTCTCTTCAAAAAATCCACGATTTTCATCCACACCATCAAAACCGAGCTCCTGCTGAATCGTTGGGATCAGCTCGAGCTGGCCTGACTTACGCGCCTCCCCAGCCGTTATAGCAGTTTCGCGCAACGACTTCGAATGCACCGGCGCTTTTTTTATGAGCTGCGGCTTGTAGATCGGTTGAGTCGCATGCGCAGGCCGGGGTTTTCTTAGCCCCCGTCTACCGCCAGCATCTGTAGTTCCAATCACACATATCTCAACGGTATTCGTTTTACCTTCGTCGATTACAGCGCCCAAAACTGTATTTTCTCGGCTGCCAAATTTTTCAGTCACGAAACTCATAATCTCCTGAATTTGAGACATTTGGAGGTCAGTTCCACCGACTATATTCACCAGAAGATTATCAGCAACTTTAGAGAAATCAGGGACATGTAATAGGGGACAAATCACGAGGTCGTCCAAGGCATCTTGAATGAAATTCTCCCCTTTGCCTTCACCAAACCCGAACAGCGTTTTCCCACCCGGGATATTGAATACTTCGCGTAACGTGGAAAAGTTTACGTTGATCAATCCAGACTTCAGCAGGATCGCCCAAATCGACTTCACGCCACGCGTGATCCATTCGTCCGCCTTGGAGAAGGCATTGAGAACTGAATCCTGGGCTGCTTCCTCCTGGAGTAGCATGTCATTGGGGAGCGGTATGACCGCATCTGCAACGCCTCGTAATTCTTTTAGCGCAGCATCTGCCATTTTAAACCGCCGTTCTCCTTCGAACGTGAACGGCATATTCACAAAAGCAATTACCAGAGCACCCCGTTCTTTCGCAACCTCTGCGATCACCGGTGATAAACCGGCTCCGGTTCCACCCCCCAAACTAGCAACGATAAATATTAATTCAAAGCCATCCACTAGACGAGTTATAGTCTCACGATCAGATTCAGCCGCTTTTTTCCCCAACTCGGGATCACCGCCAGTTCCTAACCCCCGCGTGATGTTACGTCCTATAAGATGAGTTTCGCCAACCGGAGAATCCGAAAGTGTCTTGAGATCCGTATTTACGCAGGCCAGACTTAAACCGTCCAACTGCTCCATATCCATACGGATACGATCCACCGCGTTATTGCCTGCACCTCCTACGCCTACAATCTTAATACGGACTGCGTTTTCGAAAAGTTCTTGAGAATCCATGACGTCGATAATTTAGAATCCGAGTAGCTGTTTCACACCCTGCATCAGCTTGGTCCGCTTACGTGGTTTCGCAAAGCGATTGTCGTCTTTGTAACTGAAGCCAAAGTAAAGAAGGCCAAGCACAGTGCTGTATTCAGGACCTGCAAGATCCGACGCCACCCAAGAGGGATTTTCGCCCAAAGCGACCGGTAGCCCGAAGACTTTTTCACCTAATCGATCGATATCTTTCAACTTGGATGAACCACCTGTTAACACTACAGACGCTACTTCGCGGTTGGAGAAATAGGGCGCGATGTGTTTTTCGCTACGAATCAATTTAAAGAGCTCGTCGACTCGGGCATTAATGATTTGGCAAACTCCGGCTCTGGATATTGAGCGATCACCAATCGTAAGGTCACCAATCAACATGACTTTGTCGTTATTCGCTTTCGGCACCAAAGTCGCTTTGCCATTTTTAACTTTTAGCATTTCCGCCAACTTCGCATTCGTTCGAAGACCGATACTCAGATCATTGGTTATATGATCACCGCCAACGGCCACCACACCTGTGTAAGCCACATAGCCGTTTTTGAAGAGCACGTAATCGGTGCTACCGCTACCGATATCAATCACCAGCACCCCACTCTTTCGCTCTTCTTCAGTCGTGACCATTTTGCCAGAGGCCAGACTACTCACAATCAAGTCCTCAACCTGTAATCCGAATCCATTGATGATGTGAATCGAATCACTCATCTTCTTAACGGAGCCATGGATATTCCAATATCCTACATTTAACTTCTGACCCTCCATGTGCTCAGGATCATCCACCGGTTCCCCATCGAGCTGAAAGCCACTTCGGATGTGGTGAATGATCGCCCGATCCTCCGGAAGCTGCTTGCTCTTTGCTTCTGTAAGCAGGCGACGAATATCTGAACTGTGAACGATATTGTCCGAAGATTTAACCGTCACTTCGGCATCATTATAGAAGGTTTCCAGATGCTTTCCTGATTGAGCCAAATAGACCGCCTCAACCCTGACCCCCGCACTCTCCTCTGCGGCCATGATCGCTGCATGCGTACAATCACTTGCCGCATTGAAGTCAATGATTTCACCCTTCTTCACACCGCGGCTCGAGGAAACTCCCATACCGACGATGTTGAGTGTTTTTTCGTTAACGATCTCTCCGATCAGTACGACGATTTTACTCGTACCAATTTCTACAGCTCCGATAATTTTGGAG
>CALGUT010000832.1 GCA_937920335.1 uncultured Opitutales bacterium | reverse complement strand
GTTGGTTGATTAGTTGTCTATGGCTTCCGTCGAAAATTGTTTGAATAGCATGAAAGAAACTTGGCCAATGTAGACGCTCGAATCGTCTACAACGGCATTTTAGACCGACTCCGTTGGCTAGCTACCAAGGTCACTCGTAGCTTCGACAAAGGATCATTGCAAACGATGTTATTCTGGACACTTACAGCTGCCGTTCTGGTAACCGTAACTGGATTTTTATCTTTGGATGCTCCGCTCTTTGGTGACCGTGCAATCATGGAATTCGATCCAGTCGCATTGTTCGCTTTTGCCGGGTTAATGCTAGCGAGTATATTGACGGTGGTTTTGCATCGGAAACGAATGATATCCATGATCCTGCTTGGAGTAGTTGGATTATTGATATCCCTCGGATTTGCAAAATTATCAGCTCCTGATCTGGCACTGACCCAATTATCAGTAGAAATCGTAACTGTCGTACTGATCATGCTAGCGCTCTTTTTCCTGCCACAATACACACCACTCACGAGTTCCCGCTGGAAACAAACCCGTGATGCCATAGTAGCAGCTGTAATCGGCTTAGGCGTCACTCTCTTAACCTTGGCAGTACTAACCCGCGATCTGTCGCCGATATCCGACTACTTCTTAAAAAACAGTGTATCGGGAGGAGGAGGCACTAATGTCGTCAATGTAATCTTAGTAGATTTCAGGGGCTTCGATACCTTGGGAGAGATCGTCGCACTGTCACTGGCAGGATTGGGTGTTTTCAGTATGTTGCAGCGAATGTCTTTACACGCTTCGCTGAATGACCATGCCGGTCGGCCATGGAACGTGGATGAACGATCTTTGATTCTCCAAAGCGTAGCGCGTCTGTTGTTCCCGCTCATGCTGCTATTTGCTGCATTCGTTTTCTTAAGAGGGCACAACCTGCCTGGTGGAGGTTTCATTGCCGGACTCATCGCATCCTTGGCGATCGTCCTTCAGTATTTAGCAAACGGTATAACGTGGATGTCGTCACGCATCCGCACCAATATGCACCTTGTTATCGCAATCGGACTAGCCTTCGCAATCGGCACGGGGATGGTCTCCATCTTCCTGGGGTATCCGTTTATGACTTCCGCCTTTACCTACTTAAAGTGGCCAGGGGTAGGTAAATTTGAAGTCGCCAGTGCCATGATGTTTGATCTGGGCGTCTTCTTGGCGGTCGTTGGTGCAACCGTCATGATCCTAGTCGAGCTGGGTAAAATAAATGTTCACAAGGTCGCGACTGGCGATAGCAAGAAAGGAGAATCCTGATGGAGATACTGGTTTCAATTAGCATAGGAGTTATGGCAGCTTGCGGGATATACCTGATTTTACGGGCTCATACGTTTCCAGTGGTCGTCGGACTGACCTTGCTGTCTTACGCAGTCAATGTGTTTCTTTTTTCCATGGGTCGGCTTAAGGTCGGGGCACCAGCGGTGATCAGTCCAGAAGCAGTTACCTATGCCGACCCCTTACCACAAGCCTTGGTTCTAACAGCAATCGTCATTGCCTTCGCGATGACCGCATTCGTAATAGTTCTGGCATTGAAGGCCCGTGACGAACTCGGCAACGACCATGTGGACGGCAAGGGAGAACAATTAACCGACACAGAGGAGGCTGGGTTATGATTCATTGGGTATTCTTACCAGTTCTGTTACCTTTAATAGGGGGACTTCTACAGCTTGTTCTGAGGCATAAAGGCCTATCATTTCAGCGAACGCTTGGCCTTTGTTTGACCAGTGCTTTGGTAATCTTGGGGATTAAGATGCTACTGCTCGCCCAGACCGGTGAAACATTTGTCTACCACCTGGGAAACTGGCCCGCACCATTCGGAATTGTATTAGTGCTAGATAGGCTATCAGCAATGATGCTAATGCTCACTTCCCTAATCGCTTGTGCGGCGTTGGCCTACGCGAGTGCCCGGCGCGTCGATGAGAAAGGCTCACATTTTCATGTCTTATTTCAATTGCAGTTGTTCGGACTGAATGGAGCATTTCTAACTGGTGACATATTCAACTTGTTCGTATTCTTTGAAGTATTGCTCTTGGCGTCATACGGACTCGTCCTTCACGGATCCGGCAAAAAGCGAACGCGTGCCGGACTCCACTACGTGATAGTCAACTTGCTAGGTTCCACCCTCTATTTATTCGCTGTAGGAGCATTATACGGAGCCGTCGGCACCCTCAATATCGCCGATATGGCCTACAAGGTTAGTGTGGCCCCCGCCGAGCGTAGCGGATTGATTGCAGCCGCAGGCCTGTTATTGCTCGTCGTGTTTTGCCTGAAAGCAGCGATGTTCCCGCTCTACCTTTGGTTACCGCGAGCTTACGCTAATACATCCGCACCTGTGGCGGCTCTTTTCGCGATCATGACGAAAGTAGGACTCTATGCGATTATCAGAGTGCATGGTACCGTTTTCGGGGACCAAGCAGGTAACCTCGCGTCATTACACATGCCTTGGATACTTGCAGGCGGATTGATCACCATCCTACTCGCCGCCATGGGAGTGATGGCTGCGCGGGGTCTAAGTGAGCAGGTCGCATATTTGGTGTTAACTTCCGTAGCCACAATACTCATAGCGGTCGGATTGAACCGCCCTGATGCACTTGCGGCCGGACTCTTTTATCTCCTCCACTCCACCTTCTTAGCGGCGGCTTTCTTTTTACTGGCCGACATGATCAAAGATGCCCGCGGTAATGCCGCAGACTCCTTTGAAACTATTGTTCAACCTCAATGTTCCAAGTGGCTGGGATTAGGATTTTTCTTTGCCGCCGTAGCAATGGCAGGCTTGCCTCCGCTATCCGGCTTTCTGGGGAAACTGATGATTCTGGACAGCGCACTCAAACACTCATGGGGATGGACCGTTCTGGGAATCGTCCTGACAGCAAGCCTGCTCGTTTTGGCAGCAATGGTGCGTAGCGGCTCGTTCTTGTTTTATCGACCGACACAACTTCCAGTTGAGGAAAATCCTCAAACCGGCAAGTCACCTAAGATAGCACCCTTATTGATTATGGGCAGTTTATTGGCGGTGTCGCCGTTACTCGTATTATTCGCCGGAAAAGCAACAACGTACACCTCAAAGACTGCCACCCAATTACAACAGGTTTCGGAATATATCGAAGACGTCCTTGAGTCCCAAGTAAAAGGAGGAACCGAAAGTCAAAAATGATGAAACGATTGATACCGCATCCAGGACTATCCGCCCTGCTTTTGAGCATTTGGCTACTGGTGAATAATACTATTTCACCTGGGCATATATTGCTAGGAGGAGTACTGGCGGTTCTGATTCCCTATTTTACATCGGCCTTCTCACCTGGAGAGATTCGGTTCACTCACCCCATACTAATCATCAAGTACTTAGGAAGGTTAGTTTTGGATATCCTTGTAGCCAATCTACAAGTTTCCCTGTGGATCATTCAACCAAACAGGAAACTGCAACCAGTTTTTGTCCGCTACCAGTTAATGCTGGATTCTCCGTTGGCTATAACCGTATTGGCTAATACCATTTCACTAACACCGGGGACAGTATCCTGCGACGTGTCTTCCGATCAAAAGCACCTCCTCATCCACAGTCTGAATACGAAAGATCCCGAAAGCGTCATAAGGCAGATACACACGCGTTATGAACAACCACTATTGGAAGCATTTAAGCCATGACCATACCCGTAAGCGACTTTTTAGAAATAGCCATAAATATAGCGGTTCTCCTAGTAGGCATTGCCTCCACATTATCACTATGGCGCCTTTTGATAGGGCCTAATGTTCCAGATCGTATTCTTGCTTTGGATACACTCTATGTTAACACCATTGCTCTAGTAATACTTTTCGGCTTAAAACAAGGAAGCATGCTTTATTTTGAGGCTGCCCTATTGATCGCAATCATGGGATTCATTGGCACAATCGCACTCAGTAAATACCTTTTGCGTGGCGACATTATAGAGTAAAAATACTATGACTGAAATACTTGATATCTTTCTGGCAATAGCCTTGCTCCTGGGCGCTCTGTTTATCCTCCTAGGATCAGTTGCCTTAGCAAAACTCCCTGACTTTTTCATGCGACTGCATGGCCCTACAAAAGCGACAACCCTAGGCACCGGAGCCATTTTAATTGCATCAGGCGTGTTCTTTTCTGTGCATTCAGAAGGCATCAGCCTCCACGAAATACTCATTACCATGTTCCTTTTCATAACTGCTCCAGTCGGTGCTCACCTAATGGCGAAAGCGGCCCTGCACTTGAAACTGGAACAAGTAAAACGCACCCGTTTTTTCGACTCAGACAAGCAGTGAAACCGAAACCATACTCATAGTTAGTTCAGCAGAGATCTCCGGCCATCGGACATATAAATTTATCTTAGAAAGCTGTAACCATACTGGACTCTGGTTATTGCACCAAGCGGAGTAATAGCGGGTCTGGGAGTCAGAGACCAGACCCGCTTCCTCTATTCAGAGAAGAGGAGGCGAGAACCCATTCAGTAACGCTCAAGAACTCCCATGATTATTGGAATCGCTGGCGGTATATCAACATGCGGATCCCTGACCATATTTCTGTGGTGAGCATCCACGTAGTGAATCTCGTTCATCTCATCGCATTGCAACGATTCAATGGATACGACACCATCGCCTGAGCCTTTGAATACTTCAGGGAATGTTTCCTGAATCTTATCAACAGAATCGTTCAACGGTTCCTGCAGAGCATCAGCCCAACCCTGTAAGCTCGGTAATGCGACCGGACTTCCTGTACCCGCGACACCTACCCAGTAGATATCTTCAGGAAAGGATCTACCGTTTAGACGCTGTAAAAAAGGACTCTCGGGCTTAAGGTCGAGTTGTGCTTCACCCGCTCCATCCCAAACCATACCTAAAATTGCATCCATTCCATAATCTTTGAACAAATGATCCCGCAGCTCGACGGGTAAGCGGTAGTTCGCTAACCAGGATCCATGATTCGGAGTGCCCAGCTGTATCAACGTCTTTACCGGGTGCGCATCGCTCCAACTAGCGGCTGGCAATAAATCCGGATGAGTGATTAAGTTTCGAAGCACTAACCCACCCATGGAGTGGCCAATAAGGTGAAAACCTCCCATGGAAGAGTCTGTCTCAATCAAATCTGCAAGTGCTGCATTCAACAGCTCCGAAGACTCATCAACTGGTTGGTCATTAGGGTATCGAAACTCAAGGACATTGTATCCCGCTTCACCGAGTGCTGGCCCTAAATTCGCCCACAGGTTTCCTGGTTCATCCAGGCCATGAGCTAGGATTACCCAATCTTCATTCGTTACAGGAAATCCTGCTCGATCCATTTCAAAAAAGCCAAATTTCTCACTAGCTCGAGCCGCAGACTCTGGGAAGGTCTTGCGAAACCAACTTCGAACTTCGGTACGAAGCCGCATGGAAGCTTCAGTGTTAGCAACAAGTTGCTCGGTCGTAGACCCCGTTTTCTTTTCGTTGAAAACAGCTACCAAGAACCAAAGCACAAAACTAAATGCTCCTAGTACGACGAATAGTCTAGCCCCTACCCGAATGCCCCGAAATCTCTCTAATTCGACCATCTATCTATAGTTCTTCATCATTGTCAGACTCTAAATTGGAAACCGTAAAAAGGAGTTTGAAGCCACTACAAAATAGAACACCCTTTTAAAACGCTATGCTGTTCAGGCATCTCAAATGAAAATCCAACTGCTATTCAGACCTCCAGAAAACCGGACAGAAGACCATTGGTTGAAACTTTGGTCCCACTACCGTTCAAGAGAGCTGGAAGCGACCGTTGTTGAGCTCTATGTATTTCGACTATTCCCTTACATGGTCGCTGGATTCTTTGCCGCCTACTTTACTATGGCACTCGTTCTTTTCGTATGGATCTCGAGAAAACCCCAAAAGGACGTAGGGTACTGGGATGTGGTCGTAATGCCCTTTGACTGGGACGCATTTGAAAGAAAAAGAGGTCGTTTGTACATCGAATCGGGCAATCAGGACATTAGAGATACTAAATACCAAGAGGGAGTGATGAAAATCCGACTTGGGTTAAAAAAGTATCCTGAGGATCGGGAATCCCGCATCTTCCTGGCACAAGTCTATTATGTAGCCGGACTAGTTTCTGCTGCTCATGACTTACTAATGGAAGGCATCGAAATCGGAATAATCGATCAGGATTTTTTGAGTGCCTTTTTCGAGCTCTGTTACGAATCCGACGCTTACGAATCCATGTTGACCGCATCGAATTTGGCACTCGCGGATAACGTGTTCAGCGCATCTGCAGATAATCGCTACTTCATCAATCGATTCAAGGTAACCGCCCTTATCGAACTGGGACGAGCTGACGAAGCCTATTCTATTGCCCATTCAATTAACAGCGATCCTGATGCAATTCGCCGAATGGTGGATGCTGAATACCTAGCACTGGTAAGACTAGGTAAACCGGTCGACGCATTGGGAGTGCTAGAAAAGTGGAGATTTCGAATGGACTCTACAAATGTCCAACTACAGAGCCTGTTTATCGACGCCTACATAGAACTAAATGACTCAAAGAATACACAACGCGCGATAGAAGATCTAATTGATTTCGACCGCCTGAACCCCGATCTCTACATCCTGGCGATGAAGAAATGGCATCAGGCCGAAAACCAAGAACAACTAGAGAAGCTATTCACGAAATACATGTTACTTTTCGGATGGGATCCGGGAAATCTAAGGAAGGTCAATAACTTCGTGACAAGCATAAGAGAGATTGGACTCGTCGAAGAAGTCCTTCGATTGACCCGGAAGCGGGGCCTCGATGAACAAATCATTCTTTTTAACCTCTTTTATGCATACCTGATGGATGGCCGATGGGACGAAGCCAGTGGAGTCTTGGATCTATTGGAAGCTTCGTTGGAAACCTTTTCTCCCATTGATCAAAAACTCGTTGGAATCGGCGAGACCATTATTCTTCTTAAGCGGGAAAAGCGCGATAATTTAAGACTCATACTCCTGCAAGAGCTTAGACGACTTAGGGCATCGATTCCCTTCTACATGACCGTTGGCGATATTCTAAAGGAGTCAGAGCTTTACGAAGTAGCCCTGGATACCCTGGAACAGGGCCTCGCAGTGTTTCCCCACAGCAAACAAATCGAAACCGCCTACCGCGAAGCCACTCAACTCGCTATTCAATACGCCAGAGACAACGAAGTCATTAAAGTATCAGAAATTCTTGAATTAGCTCCTGATGAGTATCTTGCACAGCTAGATCAACTCCTTGCGGAGGAAAAGTTTGATGATGCAAATGATTTACTAACAAACATCTATCGTATCGGTGCTCCTTGGCTGGAAGGACGTGGAGAAGATTTCGAATACCGGAAACTGCAGCTATACTTTGAAACCCGAGACAGCTTCCTTCTCAGTCAATCAACGACTCTTTTTATCAACAATAATCCGAACAGCGGGCCGGCCCTTATGGAGCTCGCACTTAGCTATCAAGCGAAAGGTGAAACTGAACGCGCCCGAATACTCCTAGAAGAAATCGTTAGGGCAGATCCGCAGAATCAAGAAGCCAGAGGTCTTTTCAGAGAACTCGGAGGCGACATAGAAACCACCGTAAGTGTATCCCGGAATTCTAAACGTGAAACAATGCCTGCGCTATCACGCACAAAAGTTATAGCCGACCTCGAGAAATCCATCAATGCGAAAGATTGGGACGTAGTTGACCGTCAGATACAAGATACACTCCGAGCAAACCCTGCCTGGCTGAGTAGTTCCCGGGAGGCCTTCGACCTACTCCATATCAGATATTACCTGGAAAGTAACAATCTCGCTTCTGCTGGTTCACTCATCCGAATCTTTATGGGTTCTGATGCAAAGAGCGCGAGAGACCTTCTCAACCTGGCTAAGTCGTATGACGAAAAAAGCATGACTCTAGAGAAGGAGTTTCTAATGGACCAAGTTAGGAGAAAATTCCCAAATATGAAGCTCTAGAAACAGACCGTCCTAGCGCGGAGCCTCCATCTTCATAATATCAGCCGGCGGCCTTCCCATACGGTATAGATGTGCCATCGCCTGCATAGCCTTCTGGCTATGCTTGTAAAACATCATATATCCCTGACAAAGATAATTCAATCCGGGCTCTCCTTCAGGTGTCTTCATAAAACGCTGCTTCGGGCAGCCACCATTACACGCAAATTTGAATTCGCATTCACGGCACATTTTAGGAAGTGAATCCCGTTTATCGTTTCCGAATTTCTCTTGCTGAGGAGATGCCACAATCTCCCCTAACGACGTCTCCATGACATTCCCCACCTTATGCTTATCATAGACGTAGTGATCACAAGAATACACATCTCCTGTGTGTTCAATTGCCATAGCCGAACCACAAGTTTCGCTAAAAATACATAGTCCTCCTGGAACACCTAACCACTTACC
>CALGUT010000831.1 GCA_937920335.1 uncultured Opitutales bacterium | reverse complement strand
TAGGCGACTGATTCGTGAGGCATACATAGTGAAGATACATCAAGAATATCATTGTTTCCTAAAATACACTAATGCTATCTATATAACTTATTAATACCTTTTTGATATGATTGATGTGTCACTCAAACAGCTCGTATGCTTCCTGGAGGTATGTCGGGATTTCCATTTTACCAACGCGGCAAAACGACTGAACATGTCCCAGCCGCCTTTAAGCCGTCACATCCAGGAACTGGAATCTACGATAGGCACGAAACTCTTCCTCCGGGACGGTAAACGCATTCAGCTCACCACCGCAGGAGAACTGTTTCTCAAGGAGTCGTACCAGATCCCCGCCATCCTTACACGGGCCAAGGAAGCTGCACAGAGAGCGGACCGAGGAGAACCCAAGCGCCTTCGTGTCGGTTTCGTGGGTGCTCTCATGGAGGAAAGACTACTGGCCTTGTTTAAACGATTTCGCGAATCCCACCACGACACTCAGCTCGCCCTTTCTGATCTCTCACCGGCTCGACTGTTAGAAGAACTGGAAGCGGGCCGTCTTGACGGAGCGTTTCTGGGTGTTCTCCCCCGTCGGAACATTCGCGGACTGCAAAGCATTCCCTGGAAGACAGAAGATCTTCAGGTCATTCTTCCAGAAGGTCATCCACTCTCGAAGAAATCCTCGATCGATCCTGAGGACCTTAGTAGCGAAACACTGATCACCTTATCTGAAGGCGTGGCTCCCGCCTTTCGTAATAAGCTCCGCCGCATCTTCAAACGAAAGCTCCCTCCCATCGGCAGCGAAACAACGGGCGTGCCATCCATCCTCGCTATGGTCATTGCCGGAAGCGGCTTCTCGATCCTTCCCAACTCCGCGCTTGGATCCACCGATCCCTCACTCGTTTCTATCAAATTGAAATCCAAGGACGCCAAACTTGAGCAGGTCTTTATCTGCAAACGGATGAAGGGGAATGAGACGATGCAGTCGTTTATCGCACTACTGTAATATCCGAACCTAAGAAGAGGAAATGCACTTATTTCACCCAGAATGATCTTCTCCTGCGTTCGGGCTTTTCGGTCCTCGTTCCAGTTGTTCAACTGGAGAGCCAGGAAGATACCGACCATGATGAGGATAACCTCCCCGATGGCGTATTTGACATACTGAACGGTCTTGTTCTCTTTGAGGAGGTTTTGGCGGATGGATCGGAAGAAGCATTATTTAAAGGCTAAAGGAGAAGGGCAAAAGGTTGAATCTTTATTATTCAATGTCCTCATAAAACCTCTGTGTCTCTGTGCGAATTAAATTTTTTCAGCTATCCCCTGCTCCAACTTGTCAGCATCAGGTTTCAAAAGACTCCCAACCACCATAGCGATGCAACTCGCGATGAAACCATAGATGGTGGAGTCGAGTTGCGTATTCAAGATGTAGCACCCTAGCCAGGTAACACCTCCTACAATGATGGCGCACCAAGCTCCGAAGATGGAAGCCTTTTTCCAGAACATGCCGAAGATGAAGGGCGCTACGATACAAACCAGGAGGATGCTAAGCGAAGCAACTACGAGGCCGGCAATGCTCTGATCCATGGAAGCAAAGTAGTAGGAAATGGCGGCGACAACCAAAACGCTGAGACGGGTTAAGAGTAGTAGCTTCTTATCCGTCATATTCGAAAAATACGGTCTTAGAATGTTCTCCCCGATGATGGTGGCTGGTGCCAGCATAGCTCCACTGGAAGTGCTGAGGATGGCAGAGATCAGCGCTCCATAAAATAAGACTTGTAGAGGTAGGCTCGAATACTGAGCGACCATAGACGGAATCAGGTTTTGTCCAAATTCAGATCCCAGAAGCTCAGGATGCAGATAGGCAATGCCCAGCGCGGCGACACAGGGGATGAGCGATAGCGCCAGCAGCAACACCGCACTTAGGTAAACCCCATGTTGACCCGACCGACTGTTACGGGCAGAAAACGCACGTTGGTAAATCTCTTGCGCAGGAATGGCGCCGACCGCAAAGGCTAAGATGATAGCGATAAACTCCGACCAGGCGGGAAGACTTGGACCCGGAAATAGACTATAAAACCCGGCAGGCTTGTCGGCAAAGAGCGGGCCAAGACCCCCTGTTTGTATAAGAACACTTGCCGTCAATATAATCAATCCGAGGACGATCAGAAAACTCTGTAACATGTCGGTCCAGGATACCGCCCACATCCCTCCCACATAAGTGTAGAGCACGACGATTGCCGCCCCCAGGATTATGCCATGCGAAACCTCCATCCCCAGGACTTCGTGAAATAGTACACCCAGTGAAACGAACTGAGGTGCAATCCAGTGAAAGTAAGTAAACACCAGCAGGATAGATATCACCAACTCCACGCGTTTGTTATAACGAATCGAGAAGAAGTCGCAGACCGTGACCAAGTTCATGTCGTAGAGCTTCTTGGCAAAAAATCGCCCGATCAAAAACAGGCATAGTGGCCCCGCAAACACCCACGGAATCAACACCACAAAGCCCTGTTCAGCAAACAGACCTGGATTCGCCGTTACATGCATGGCGGCAAACCAGGTGGCAAAGATAGTCACGCCGACCATCAGAGTAGAAAGGCCTTTACCGGCTAATGTATAATCACTCGAGGTCTTGATCCGCCGGGAGGCGTAAAATCCAATGGCCAAGGTTATGACGATATACAGGGGAATGAAGACAAGAAGCATCTATCAGAAATGAGCAGTGAGGTGAGAGGCGTGAGAATACGGATACACGCTTATAGGGTTTCAAGGGCTTCATCGATTTGATCACGAAGTGCCTGAGTTTGAGGAATGATTTTTTCATAGTCCGACGACGCCCATGTGAGCCAGAAACTCGTAGCCGCCAATGCAGTTTCGGTCTTGATGAATGAAGGATGTTCTGTGTCGTTCAGGAAAGCCCATTCGCTCTCAGACCGGGTCTTGGGTGGGAAAATATCTCTATTCCATTCCGTATACTGCAAGTTGGCCGTTTCTGAATCGTATCCGTTGGTCGTATTTTTGCGCCATATAAAGATATGATCAAACCCGACTTCCATGCGGTTATAGTATGCATAGAGTTTTTGAATAGCGAGTCTGAGCGACTCATCGCGTATGAGACTGAGCTGACCAGTACTTTCCAGCTCTTCATAGGTCGTGTACTGAGGGTTAAAACTATCGATATAAGCCAGGTCGTAGAGCAGGTTCAATTTATAGAAGTCCTCTTCCACGTTTTCACTATGCAAAAGAGCAACCGCTTCTTTCACCGCCTCGAGCCCTCGCTGACAGATTTCCACTTCTTCACCGAAGTTCGCCAAGTCGTCCTGCAGGTCGATCTGAAAACGGTGAAGAAAGTTTCGCTCCAGAGCTCTATCTGATCGATACCGGCTCCAGCTGTTGATTTGCATGGCTATCATAATACCCATAACGATGAGTACAATCTCACCGAAGGCATAGAGAAAGTACTGAGCACTTCGTTTTCGAATTTCGAGACGACGGAGTTGGCGGAGAATAAAGAGCATGATCTAGGAGCTTAGAGTTTAGAAACAAGGAGATCGTCTGTTGGAAACTTTAAAAGATACTAATTTTCATATTAAAAGAACCCAAGTACATTTTCGGCCAATGATAAACAAGACAAACGGAAAGACAAATGTACTATATTTGTACATGCGTCGTTTAGAGATTGGGAGGGTCAGTAATTCTTATAATTTAAATGCGCGGCAAGCGATCTGCCAAGGCTATGATGCTCTCACACACTCCTCTGAAGGAGTAAAAAAGGATTGAACGGCCCATGAGCGAAGAAGAAGATTCCGGTACTACCCACGACCTCCCTAAATGTCTACTCATCAGCCTCAACATCAACCCAACGGTTTCTGGCGCATAGGATTCATCATTTCATATGCGGTATCCTCCTGGCCCATACAAGCAGCAGCTTACGATGAAACGGCGTTCGACAAGCTGCTACAGCCCGTCTTTCAGGAAAGTTGCGTGAAATGCCACGGGGCCAAGGAGAAGATCAAAGGCGACGTGGACCTAAGCAAACTCAGTTCTACAAAGCACCTACTCGAGCAACCAGAGCTCCTTCAGGACATGATCGATGTCCTCGACTTCGAGGAGATGCCACCAGAAGAAGAGAAGCCACTCGAGGCCGGCACCCGTACAGAGCTCATCAGCTATCTAAACTCCTTGCTCGAAACAGCCATCGCGCTCAGCGACGAGTTTCCCGCAACACCGATCCGTCGGATGAATCGCTTCCAGTACAACAACGCGGTTCAGGATCTATTTGATCTGAACGTAGAGGTATTCGCTCTACCCGAGCGCATGGTGCGCGACCACAGCAATTACTTCCAACCAGCCTCAGGTGTCATGCCCCAGGAACTGAAGGCTGGTAGCCGCCCTCTAGGAAAATCTCAATTGATCGGCAAACGTCTCGCCGGCGTGGCTCCGTTCCCACAGGACCTGCGTGCCGAGCATGGGTTTGATAACCGGGCCGATCACCTCTCTCTCTCACCGCTCCTCCTCGAGTCGTTTTTGCAGCTTAGCAGATCCATTGTTGAAAGCGATGACTTTAACAAAACTACCTGTGGAATCTGGGACGATTTTTTTGCGGAGCCGAATCCCGAGAAATCTACAGATGTAGTGGTAAAACAACGGTTAAAGGCATTCCTCACTCAAGCCTTCCGGCAACCGGTTTCAACAACCTTGCTGGATCGGTATTCCAATTACGCGAACATGCAGATCGCCTCAGGTACCAGTTTCACCGACTGTATGAAAGAAGTGGCATCCGCTGTACTTGCCTCACCGCGTTTCCTCTACCTCTACGATCGCGCCAGCTCCGAAAACAGATCGGAGCGAGTGGACGACTTCGAACTGGCCTCACGCCTTTCATCTTTCCTCTGGGGAAGTATTCCGGATCAGGAACTCCTTGATCTGGCAGCGATAGGACATCTGAGTGAACCCAAGGTATTGATTCAGCAAGTCGATCGCATGCTGATCGATAAAAAGGTCAAACGCTTCTGTGATAGCTTTCCTTCTCAATGGCTCCAACTGGAGCGCATCATATCCTCCGTACCGGATCCGGAAAAATTTCCCGAGTTCTACTTTGCCAAGTTCCGAGTGAGTATCCACATGATGCTCGAGCCCCTGTTGCTCTTTGAAGCCATCCTGGTAGAGAACCGATCCATTTTGGAGCTGATCGATTCCGACTTTACTTACCGCAGCAATATTTTGGACGCATGGTACCTCGGAGAGCCACTGCCAACCAGGAAGAGCCCAACGGCCGTACCCATTTCACGGGTACCTCTTCTGAACCGTCGTGAAGGTGGCATCATCACCAATGCGGCGGTCATGACGATGACCTCCAATCCCACGCGGACCCAACCCATCACCCGAGGTGCTTGGTTGGCATCGGTTATCTTTAATGATCCGCCCGAACCCCCACCGGCCGATGTGCCCCCACTTAAAGAGACTTCAAACAAACCCGACATGGAGCACCTTACCTTGCGGGAGCAGTTTGCCATCCACCGGGAACGTGAGGACTGCGCCGGATGCCATAAGCGCATCGACCCTCTCGGCTTCGCCCTGGAGAACTATGGCCCCACCGGAAAGTGGCGCGACCTCTATGACAATGCTCGAGAAGTCGATTCAACAGGAGTGCTTTTTAACAAACATCGATTTGAAAACATCGTTGAATTAAAAGATGCCATCCTCGCCGAGAAGGATCGTTTTGCGCATGCCTTTGCGACCCACCTATTGTCTTTCTCACTCGGTCGTGAAACCGGTGTGGCCGATACAGCATCCATCAATAAGATCGTGGAAGCCATGGCTGAAGATGACTACCGCATGAAGACCCTAATCAAACAGATCGTGCTCAGTGACTCATTCCACCACAAGTCCACGGGCCCAACAGAAGGAAACGGATAACCGGCACCGGGCAAGCGCAGTAAGAATGGATATCCAATTTGAATACTACGCGCATGTGACTAGACTTTAATATTATAACCTATATCTCGAAAAAGTCTTTGGGAATTCTAGGCATGAGGACATTTCTGTTCCCTGTTAAACGTTCAAAACTGCCCCTGGTCTTATGAGTACTTGTCCTGTCCAATTCAATAATACCGTTATACGTGACGGACACCAATCACTCGCGGCAACCCGTATGAGTACCGCTCAGATCATTCCAGCTCTTGAGATGCTCGATAGCCTTGGCTTTGGGTGTCTTGAAACCTGGGGTGGTGCAACGATTGACGCGGGTCTGCGTTTTCTGAATGAATTCCCGTTCGACCGTCTGGACGCGATCCGTAAACGCACGAAGTCAGATCACATGATGCTACTTCGTGGTCAAAACATCGTTCAGTATGCACATTTTCCCGACGATATGGTTGAGGCCTTCATCACAAAATCTGCCGAGCATGGCATGAACATTTTTCGAATTTTCGATGCACTCAATGATTACCGGAATATACAAACAGCGGTGAAAGCGGCCAGAAAGGCGGGTGCCCATGCACAGGGTGTGTTGTGCTACACAACCAGTCCGGTCCACACGATTGAGAAATTTATTCAGATGGGAGTGGAGATCGAAGAAATGGGATGTGATTCCATCTGCATTAAAGACATGGCCGGATTGATTCCGCCCTGGGTGGCCTATGACCA
>CALGUT010000830.1 GCA_937920335.1 uncultured Opitutales bacterium | reverse complement strand
CTTCTTTAAATCTAAAGAACACGAGATCGTTCCTTCCGCTCCCTTGCTCCCAACAGCGCCTAACCTGTTGTTTACAAATGCCGGAATGAACCCATTTGTGCCCTACTTCCTCGGTGAACGCACGGCTACAAGCAAACGAATCACCGACTCGCAAAAGTGTATCCGAGCCGGTGGTAAACACAACGACCTGGAAGATGTCGGGTTCGACACCTACCATCAGACGTTTTTCGAAATGTTGGGCAACTGGTCATTCGGAGACTACTTTAAGGAAGAAGCCATTACTTGGGGCTGGGAACTACTGACTGAGGTTTGGAAATTCCCCAAAGAGCGACTCTATGCTACCGTTTACAAACCCGGTGAAGAGGAACCCGCCAAGTTTGACCAAGAAGCCTACGACTTTTGGAAAGCCATCTTTGAAAAGGAAGGACTGGATCCAGAAGTCCACATCGTATTCGGCGACAAGAAAGACAATTTTTGGATGATGGGTGAAACCGGCCCCTGTGGACCGTGTAGTGAAATCCACATGGATCTGACTCCCGAGGGCGATACCAAAGGTAGCCTGGTCAATAAGGACTCACCACTTTGCATAGAGATCTGGAATCTTGTATTCATTCAATTCAACGCGACCCCGTTAGGAACATTCATTCCCCTCGCCTCCAAACATGTGGATACAGGTATGGGTTTTGAGCGCGTATGCGGGATCATGGGTACCACCCAAAATTTCACAGATTATACTCAGGCTCCCGCCAATTATAACTGCGACCTGTTCGAAGACATCTTCAAAGCGATTTCTGAGCTCTCAGGAAAGTCGTACAAAGCCACCTTACCTGAGTCGCCTCAAAAGATGTCTGAACAGGAATCGATCGACGTAGCCTTCCGTGTTATCGCCGACCACATACGTACCCTTTCCTGCTCTATCGCTGATGGCATTTTACCAGGAAACGAAGGACGCAATTATGTGTTACGCCGTATCCTTCGTCGGGCAATCATGTTTGGAAATCAACTGGGACTCAGAACCGGCTTCTTCGAAAAGCTGGTCAGCTCCGTCGTTGAAAAACTCGGCCCCGTTTATCCCGAGTTAGTAGAACAGAAAGAAATCATCGAAAAGGTCATTCGCTCCGAGGAAGAAGCGTTTGGAAAAACCTTGGACCGCGGACTCGCATTGCTAGACCGCGTTACTCAGGATGGCTCAGGAATCATCGAAGGAAATGCCGCCTTCACCCTCTATGATACCTACGGGTTCCCACTCGATCTCACACAGCTGATTGCTCGAGAACGCGGATTGACCGTAGATACAAATGGATTCGATAAGGCCATGAAGGAGCAGCGCAAACGCTCCCAGGATGCCCAGAAGAAAAGTGTCATCGAAGTCCTCGGCGATTCAGACGAAGAAGCGACCGATTTCGTAGGCTACAACATTAAGAACCTTAAGAATTACGAGACAACGGTTCAGAATATTTTCAAACAAGACGGCAGCTCAACCATACTCCTGGAACGCACGCCTTTCTACGCTGAGATGGGTGGCCAAGTAGGTGATACAGGAATCCTTCAGGCGGGACCGAAGAGTTTCAAAATCGTCGACACGACTCGCGATGCCCATGGACATATCTTGCACAAGATCGAAGAAGATGTAGATTTCATCAAAGATGAACCCGTAATCGTATCGGTCGATGCAGAGCGACGCCTCGCAATACAACGAAACCACTCAGCAACCCACCTCATGCACTTTGCGCTGCGCAAGGTTCTGGGAACGCACATTCGCCAAGCAGGCTCGTTGGTAGAACCCACCCGCCTGCGCTTTGATTTCAATCACTTTGAAGCGGTATCCGCAAAACAGCTACAGGAAGTTGAGCGAATCGTTAACGAACTGGTCTACCAGAATACGTCCATCAATTGGTATGAAGTACCTTTCGATGAAAAACCGGACACTGTCATCGCACAGTTTGGCGAAAAATACGGAGATGTCGTTCGCGTAGTTGATATCGGAGACTACTCACTAGAACTCTGTGCAGGTACTCACTCTCGGGCCACCGGTGAAGTAGGGTTCTTCAAAATCCTATCAGAATCCGCGATCGCAGCAGGCACCCGCCGAATCGAAGCTATCGTGGGTGAGTCTTCCTTTGACTACATCGAGGAACAAATGGAGTCTCTCCACTCAGTCTCACAACAACTTTCCTGCCCTCCCATTGAGGTCAATGGGCGTCTGGAAGCACTGCTCAAAGAAAAGGCGATGCTCCATAAAGAACTAAAGAAATTTCAGCAAAAAGCATCGGCTAACCAAGCGACTGATCTAGCAGATGCGGCACAGGATCGCGAAGGACTGAAGTGGGTGATCAAGAAAGTTCAAGTCGCCAACCCGAACGATATGCGTGGATTAGCTGTCCAAATTTCCAAGTCCATTGGCGAAGGTATTGTCGTACTCGCAGGTGTCTTCGGAGATAAAATTACGGTGCTAGCTCTTGCCACGCCAAATGCCATAGAAGCAGGCCACAAAGCCGGAGATATCGTAAAAGACCTAACAGGAAAGCTCGGTGGTTCCGGCGGTGGAAAACCCGATTTTGCGATGGGTGGAGCGAAAGATATTGATGGATTGGACGCCGCTCTTAGCAGCCTCTAAGCTCGATCAAACACCCCCCATATTCTTCCGAATAACATCGGTATTCAGGGTAGAAGGCAGATTCTTATTGGTTCCAGCCGTCTTGTGGTACTTCCCGGTCAATTTATCTTTCTCGTATTTGGTAAAACCGGCTTTCTCAACATTCTTATTCTCAAGCTTCTTCTCAGTAGCCCCCTCGGTGTGTTTTAATCCGAGATTCGGCGCTTTCATGATCTTAACCACGGGCTCCCCGGTAATAGGGTGCTCCGTCAAGGTCGGTTCCGACATCGAATGCTCCACTTCAAAGTAATCGCCTTTGGTTCCGTCCTCTAGGACGACTCTGTAGGTATAAACTGGCATAAGTTGGTAGGTAGGATTTAGGAAAAATCTTCAGACTGAAGCAGGCAGGCGTCAAGTTCACTTCTCAAGGTAGCCTCGTCCATCCCGATCCCGATAAAAACGATTTCCTGTCGCCTGTCACCAAAGGGGTCTTGCCAACTGCGCTCGACTTCTTCCGGAAACTGATCTCGCTTCACCTGCCCTTTTTCGAATCTCGTTGCCCACCAATCTCCGATAAAATCACAGCGATTAACATCCCCAGCAATAGACACCAATGCCACCTGCTCGGCGCGTTCAGCAATCCAGGCAAATCCCTTCGCCCTCAACAGTCCCGGATGGTTCTTCTCAAGAAATGGGCTAAACTTGCCGGCCTTAAAGGGAATACGACTTCGATAAATGAATGTCTTTAATCCGTATTTCTGCGTAAAGTCTGGTTCGGATTCCTTGTTCGAGCTGGTTTTACCACCCGGATTCATCAAACTGCCTCCTGCCTCCGAGGGCTGAAATCGACCGCTCCCCTTACTCTCGTTTTCAAGTTCCTGCATCCATCTCGGTGCACCGATCGTATCCTCCATTTTGAATGAACGACTATTGAGAATCCTGGGGATATCGGTATTACTTTGAGAAACGAGGAGACACTCTGCCCGCGAATTTAATCCGGCAACAATCCCAATCAGTTGGGTACCCTCCTCCTCCGAAATCAGATCCTTCTTGTTCAAAATCACGAAATCAGCGCACTCAATCTGCTCAACCATCAATTCAAAAACGGGTTGCTCTTCTGTAGGTCGAATCAATCCTGAAGTTGTATCCGAACTATGGATTCGTTTCCATTCCTTAAAGAATAACGAAGCATCTATGACCGTGACCAGCGCATTAATGGGCGCAATGTCCGCAACTGATTTACCAAACAGATCGGGAGAGTAGAAAGCTTGGAGAACTTGTGTCGGTTCAGCTACCCCACTCGCTTCAATTACGATATGATCAGCTCCACTTGTCTTAACCAGTTCGTCCACCGAATCCGCGAGGTCTCCAGTAATTGAACAACAAATACAACCGTTCGATAGCTCAACCATTTTCGTAGCGCTATCGTCCAGCTCTTTCAATTGTGTCCTGACCAACGCAGCATCCACATTGATTTCGCCAACGTCGTTAACCAACAGCGCCAGCTTCATATTACCACATTCTGACAACATACGATTGAGCAATGTGGTTTTTCCGGAACCAAGAAACCCGGACAACAAAGTTACCGGGACAGGATTGATAGACTGACTCATAAATTAAACAACACTGTGATAGAAAAACCCACCCGTCGAGGTCAACGGGATTGGGAATTATTTACCGTCACCGAACAATAATGACGAAGTTCACTGGGTATAATTCACCATCGCTACCTTATAAGCAAAAAACCACTTCCCTAACTCCATCAATTACATAGACATACGAAAACTCTACCTTCTGGCAATGATCCTGCAATCCCAGCAGCGGACTATTGGCCAATACTCTAAGGGCGATGCCGGTCCATCGTGGCGGATCGGCATCGTTTCTCTTTTAAATTGATTCTAATTTTCCGGGATTCATGGTTAGGGTAAACACCCTAGTTACCCATCCAGCCTCATCCATGTCCAAAAACCCTAAATACGAAGGTAAATGGCTCAAATTCTGTGCGGTATCATTTACCAATTCTGAAGGTCAATCCCGAGAATGGGAGTATGCCACCAGAATCGGTTCAATCGGTGCAGCAAGTATCATCGCTATTCAAGACGGGAACGAACCGAAAATCGTTTTGGTAAAACAATTCAGACCTCCTATCAATAATTACGCCTTGGAGTTTCCAGCTGGACTCATCGACTCCGGAGAGTCCATCGAATCAGCCGCTCTAAGAGAGCTTGAAGAAGAAACAGGCTATTTAGGGGAGATCGTTCACATAGGACCGTCTATCTATAGCTCCCCAGGGCTTACCGACGAACACGTATCACTGGTCACCATCAACGTTACAGGAAAGGTCGAATCGAAAACCGAACCCGATGAGGTCATCGAAATCGTTATCCTACCCCTAAAAGACCTCCATAAGAATCTGACCAGAATACACTCCGAGGGAATAACCATTGACGCAAAACTCTGGTCATTTGCGCAAGGACTCAGCTGGAATCTTCCTGACTAAGGATTCAGTTTACCAAAGAAGGCTCTCAACTTATCTTCGTCTTTTATTCCTGGACTGCTCTCGAGCCCGCTACTCGCATCCATAAAACGAGGATGCGCAAGATTTAGCGCATCTAACACATTTTCAGGGTTTAACCCTCCCGCCAGGATCCAGGTCTTTTCTGGGTAATCACTTTGAAGACGATCAAAACCTACCCAGTCGCCAGTCTTACCACTTCCGCCGTAACCTTCAGCATGGTAAGTGTCTATCAGGAATGTGTTTGTATATTCGAAGAGGGATTCAGGGAAGAGCGTTCCGGGAGCTAACTTGGGAGCGAGCCATAGGCGGTCGCGTCCGACCAGCTGAGAGATATCAGTCAAATACTCGGCGTTGTGGATATCGGAAAAGTGTATCTGAAAATAATCGAAACCAGCGAGCACCTGATCCCGCAGCCTTTCAATCGAGGGACTGACATCCACTGCGACACGAAAACTATCAGGCAACGATTCCTCGATTGAAGCGAATTCGTCCAAGGAGATCGCTCTTGGAGATTTGGAATACAGGATGAAACCGAGGTAACTGGCACCCAGCGAAACCGCTAGGCGACCATCTACCCCACGAGTAATTCCACAAATTTTTACCCGAGGACCACTCATCCGGAAAAGCTGTTTATGGTATCAATCACGTAATTCACCTGATCGTCCTCCATCTCCGGATACACCGGAATATTAATAATCTCCCCACAGGTTTTTTCCGCGACCGGAAAGTCTCCCTCCTGGTATCCCAATTCTTCGAATACAGGCTGCAGATGTAGCGGTCGGGGGTAAAATAGCCCCGTCGCGACTCCGCGTTCATTTAGGTAATTCACCAAGGCGTCGCGATTTTCGTAACACACCGAAAACTGATGATAGACACTGGGTGCATGCTCCAACACCGGCGGCACGCGAAGTCCTTCAAGCTGAAGTCCCTCGACGTAGCGAGACGCAATCGCTTGGCGCCTCTGCGTCCACGATTCCAGGTATTTTACTTTAACATTGAGCAATGCTCCGGCGAAGCCCTCCATACGGTAGTTGTAACCGACATCCAAATACGAATAACGATCCGGCATTGCATGGTTTCGAAGGAGCCGCATTTGGTCAGATAGCACCTTGTCTTTTGAAACACAAAGGCCGCCTTCGGTGAGACCGCCAAGATTCTTTGTCGGATAAAATGAAAAAGCTCCACAATCACCGATTAACCCCGTTGACGTTCCCTTGTAAGTCGCCAAGTGACTTTGGGCGCAATCTTCGATTAGCTTCAGATCATACTTCTTTGCCAGTGCCACGAACTCATCCATGGGCGCCGGCTGACCAAAAAGATGAACCAAAACGATCGCCTTAGTCTTTTCCGTAATGGCGGCTTCCACTTTCGCAGGATCCAAAATGTAAGTAGAAGGATCAATATCTGCAAAGACGGGCACGGCTTTCTCATAGCTAATACACCATGCGGATGCCATAAAAGTAAACGGAGTGGTTATAACTTCGTCACCCGGAAGCACATTGCAGACTCTCGTGCACAAGTGGAGCGCAGAAGTTCCGCTATTAATACCGATCACTTCATCTGCACCCATTAATTCCGCAAACGCTTTTTCAAACCTATCAACTTGGCTCCCAAGAATAAACTCCCCGGAATCCAGGGTCTCTTCCAGAGCCTTCATCAACTCAGGTTTCAATTTCTGATGCGTTTCGTGGAAATTTAAAAACGGTACTTTCATAATAATCTCTGCCAGTTACTTCTCTCCCAACTCCTCAATTATCGCAGCAACTAATCCATCAATCGATGAAATCTTCGCTTCCTTCACTAAAGGAACATGAACGTCCTTCATGACCTTACTCGTCTGAGGTCCCATACTAAAGGTTTTCGGAATGGCTGCACCGTCTTCGAGCTGCAATGACTTTGCCTGCTTTACGAATGACCGCACCGTCGAGCCACTAGTGAACGTTATCGCGTGAGCTCCCTTGTTACGAAACGTCTCCGCCGCCACGTTCTGGCTAAGATCCGTTGGTCCGGTCTTGTAGACCTCAAATCGGTCAATAATAGCCCATTTATCCTCAAGCGGTTTTATTAGGTCATCCGTCCCCAGATTCCCCTTAACGATCAAGATTTTTGCATGCTCAATACTGCCCGTTTCTATCAGTGCGTCGGCGAGATCTGGCCCCGTGTGTGTTTCTGGCATGACCTCGACCTGCAAATGGAATTTTTCAATTTCGCGCGCAGTAGCGGGCCCTACTGCGGCAATTCGCATGAAGCCCATAGACCGCAGGTCTTTGAATTCGGCTAAAAACGCATTGAAGAAATATCTTACTCCATTCGGACTAGAAAACACAATCCAATCATAAGAACCCAGCTCCGCGAAAATTTCATCCTTCACAGATTCTTGCACCGCTGAGGTGACCTGAATCAATGGTAGCTCCAACACATCAGCCCCAAGGCTTTGGAGCTTGGATTTCAGGTTACTCGATTGCTCTCGGGTCCTGGTAATAGCGATGCGTTTTCCGAACAACGGTTTCTGCTCGAACCAGGAATTTTTTGGAGCATCTCTCACCACCTCTCCCACAATGATCATAGCTGGAGGTCTGATTCCAGATTCCTTAACGGTCTCAGAGATCGTGCCCAATGTGCCGATACAGCTCTCTTGAGTCGGTAAGGTCGCCCACCTCACAACAGCAACCGGTGTTTCTGAACTCATTCCAGCCTTAAGCAATTCGGCTGAAATATGATCGATCTTCGTAAGCCCCATATAGATACACAAGGTAGCGTCCAGCTTTGCGTACTGAGCCCAATCGACAAGCGTCTCGTCCTTACCTGGATCCTCGTGGCCAGTTACTAACACAATTGAGGAACTATCCTTACGGTGAGAAAGAGGAATCCCCAAAGCTGCAGCGGCCCCCATGGAAGCAGTAACTCCGGGAACAATTTCAAAACCGATTCCCGCTTCCGCCAAGGAATCCGCCTCTTCTCCACCACGACCAAAGATAAATGGGTCGCCACCCTTTAGCCGTACTACCAACTTACCGTCCTGCGCATAATCAATGAGCAGTTTCTCGATGTCCTCCTGAGGTTTCGAATGAAACCCCGATCGTTTACCAACGTAAGTCTTCACGCACCCTGGTTTTGTCCAGTTCAACAGTTCATCATAGACAAGGTAATCGTAAACCAATGCGTCACACGCTTTGATGAGCTGCTTACCGCGAACAGTAACCAGGTCAGAGGCGCCAGGCCCAGCGCCCACCAAATATACCATTCCATTACTCATGAGTGAATCTCTCCCAATACTTTTCTGATAGCTTCGCGAACCTCATCTCTGTCCAAGGAATTAAACGATAGCATGAAGCGCCCGGCATCTTCGTGAAATGCCATGAGCGTCTTATCAATAAAATGAGCTGCGAATGCTGTTTGGCAACCGCCGTCGACCATCCGCAAAAACTCCCGTTCTATCTCAACTGCCAGATTGGTTTCCGGATCCGTTAACTTCAAAAATCGTTCTTCTTCACCCTCCCGACATTGAAGCGCAATCGCACCTTGCCCCACAGCAGGGATCATCTGGTTCAGACTCAGCGGTTCGAACTCTACGCCTTCCCATTCAGAAATACCCAAGCGCCTCAATCCAGCTGCAGCCAAAATCGTAGCATCCGCTTCGCCATCCTTTATTTTGTTCAAACGCGTACCTACATTGCCACGGATCTCAACAAACTCAGTTTCCGGCAAAAACAACCTGGCTTGAGCTCGCCTGCGCGGACTACCGGTAGCCAACTTCCGAATACTCCCGATACCCGACCGCTTTACCAGGACGTCCTCTACCTTTTCACGTGGTAGGAAGCCTACGATCGCAAGGCCCGGTTCCATCTCAGTCGGCATATCCTTCGCTGAATGAACTGCCAGATCAGCACGGCCCTCCAGCATCGCAACTTCCAGCTCTTTCGTAAAAAGGCCTTTTCCACCCTTCTCCTCAAGCGACCAGGCAAGCCGTTGATCACCCGTTGTCGTCATCTTGGTTTGAACGACGTCTGTACCAGGAAACGTTTTTCGAATCGCCGCTTCAACCAAGTCCGTTTGAGCCAATGCCAAAGGGCTTTTTCGAGTAGCCAATGTTATAGATTGAGACACAGGAATAGCTTTTAAGGGACCCCATTTAAAAAGAAAAGCGCGAAGACTTTGGGGAGTCTCCGCGCTGGTAGAAATAAAGAATCTGAAGAGAGACCTAGTAAGCGGCTTGAACTCCTTTGATGTTCTTCTTGGAAACCCAAGGCATCAATCCACGGAGACGACCACCTACTTTTTCGATATTGTGCTTTTCACCTGCTTTAAGCAGCGCTTTGTAGTTAGGAAGACCGGCTTCATACTCCTCGACCCACTGTTTGGCAAATTTTCCGGACTGGATTTCTTTCAAAATCTTGCCCATCGCCTTTTTGGTCTGCGCAGTAATAACGCGAGGACCTCGGGTGATGTCACCATACTTGGCGGTTTCTGAAATGGAGAAGCGCATACCGGCAATCCCTGACTCCACCATCATATCCACGATGAGCTTCAACTCATGCAGACATTCGAAGTAAGCCATTTCTGGTTGGTAACCCGCTTCTACGAGTGTTTCGTAGCCCGCTATAACGAGAGCTGAAGCACCACCGCAGAGAACTGCTTGTTCACCAAACAGGTCGGTTTCTGTTTCTTCCTTAAAAGTGGTTTCAATAACACCGGCGCGTGTACCTCCGATACCCTTTGCCCATGCCAGCGCGATCTTCTTGGCTTTCTTGCTCGCGTCGTTGTGGATAGCGATAAGGGCAGGAACACCCTTTCCTTCTTGGTACTGAATACGAACGGTGTGACCCGGACCTTTCGGAGCAACCATGATGACATCGACATCCTTGGGGGCTTCAATCAATCCAAAGTGAATCGCAAAACCATGAGTAAACATGATTGCCTTACCAGCGGTCAGGTTTGGCTCGATGTCCTTCTTATATACAGACGCCTGCTTCATGTCGGGAACCGCGATCATTATCACATCGGCGCGTTTTACGGCTTCAGCAGTTTCGAATACTTCGAAACCTTGCTTTCGAGCGACTTCAACAGACTTACTCTTCTTGTAGAGTCCGATGATCACATTGAGTCCACTTTCCTTCAAATTCAAGGCGTGTGCGTGCCCTTGAGAACCGAAGCCGATTACGGCTAGGGTTTTGCGTTTGATGGAAGCGATATTGGCGTCTTTGTCTTTGTATACTTTCGCTGGCATAATTTACAGAGGCTGTAAGTTGCTTAATTTTAAACCGGGGTTACTTGACCGGAGAGTTGTTTTTAGCTCGCTCAAGAGCTAGTTTACCCGTGCGGGAGAGCTCCAGAATCTCAAATTGATCGATCATATCAAGAAACGCGCGGACTTTACCTTCGTCACCCGTCAATTCGAGGATCAGTGAGTCCTTGTGAACATTGATGATCTTCGCGCGGAAAATATCACATATCTGAATGATCTCTGAACGGGTGTCTGAATCAGCAGCCAACTTAACAAGCAGTAACTCCCGTTCAACCGCCTGGTCTCGCTTGAAGTCCGTTACCTTGATCACATTCACCAGCTTATTTAGCTGCTTAATGATTTGATCCAGCGCTGAGTCGTCTCCGATAGCCACCACAGTAATTCTGGAAAGAGAGCGATCATGCGTGGGAGCCACATTCAAAGAATGAATGTTGAAGCCGCGACCACTGAACATGCCCGCCACTCGGGCTAGCACTCCAAATTTATTTTCTACCAGGACCGATATGGTGTGTTTCATGTAATCAAAATTGGGGATGGTGGGCGAAGACGGACTCGAACCGCCGACCTACTGGGTGTAAACCAGTTGCTCTAACCAAACTGAGCTATCCGCCCCCATAAAGGCTGGATAGGAAGCCAGCTGTTGTTTGCGTAATCAAGCACTAAATCTAAAAAATTGGCATCCCCATATCGCGCCCATTTCATCCACTGAATAAACTAAGCGCTTACGCCTACCCAACCGCGCTCGTGGAGCAGCTCGGCGATCTGAACTGCATTCAAAGCAGCGCCCTTCCAAAGCTGATCCCCACTCACCCAAAGCGAGAGTCCATTATCAAAAGCAGTGTCTTTTCGAATGCGCCCCACTCCACAGTTTACCTTCCCAGAATAATCGATCGGCATCGGGTAACACAGACGTTCTACATCATCACAAAGCTCACTACCGGGAAACGCATCAACAACCGCTTTCGCAACAGCCACATCCACGGGCTTCTCAAATTCTGCCTGAATAGACACGGAATGCGCCCGATACACAGGAACTCGCACACAGGTGCAACTGACCTTCACATCCGGTAGGCTCATGATTTTACGACCCTCGTTCTGCATTTTCATTTCTTCCTTCGTGTAACCATTTTCAAGAAAGACGTCCACATGAGGCAGTACGTTAAAAGCAATCTGGTGGGGGTATACCTCCTTAACGACCGGTTGGCCGTTGACCAAGGCTTTGACTTGATTTTCCAACTCACTAATCGCCGCAGCACCGGTCCCAGAAACGGCCTGATAAGTAGAAGCAAAAAAACGCTTTAACCCAAATTCCCTGTGTAACGGATAGAGCGCCATCAATGAAACGATGGTTGAGCAATTGGGATTCGCAATGATGCCCTGGTGCTCCTTGGCAGCTTCTGGATTGATTTCAGGAATCACTAATGGAACGTCGTCATCCATTCTGAATGCAGAGCTGTTATCCACGACGACACAACCTCGGCGAGCAACTTCAGGCGCCAAAGACTTGGTAATACCAGCTCCCGCACTGAAAAGCGCAATATCCATGCCATCAAATGCTTCTGGAGTGGCCTCTTCTACCGTCCATGAATGTTCCTTGTAGGTAATAGTTTTTCCTTTAGATCGCGCCGAAGCCAAAAGCCGAAGTTCCCGAATGGGAAATCCACGTTCATATAGCAAGTGTATGAGCTCCTGACCAACTGCGCCAGTTGCCCCCACAATACCGATTGAATATCCGTTTTCCATAGCTAAAAAATCAACGCTGAGAAGTTGGTAACTTGCGGGCCAGAAAGCAAGCGAGGATTCGAAGCACAACTCATACCGCGATCCGTTGCCCTCAAAAGCCGAACAATCGGGGCATTTACAGGATCACAATCCGTTGTTCAGAACGGACATTCATTACAGAAATCCGGAGAAGTAACACCCGATCTCGCAGAATTATCTCTTTTCCCCGATTAAGATAGAGTGTGAATACGAACGGTCCTTTAGGGGAAAACCCTAAAAGCATACCGGATCGGGCATTACGTTAAACTAGGCGTTGCTTTACAGTTAATTTTGTATCCCAATTTAAAAATCCTGCTCCGCTATTGAGATCCGCAAAATCTCACCCAGCGAAAAAGACCTACCAAGTCTTACACTTAATCCTTATCAACCATGTCAATACCACCTGTTTTAGCGCGTGGTGCAAGCGGTATAGAGTTCTTCTCTCATACCAAATCGACGACGTCTTTTAACTCCCCAGATCCCTATCTGAACGGGCTTCCTGAACCTGTTTTCTTACTGCGGCGGGACGGAAGAATCTTAAAAACAAATGCAAGAGCATTGTCGTGGCTGAATAAACCATCGAATTTTCAAGCAGAAGGCTACCACTTACACGACCTAATTCAGGCGAACGAGTGGCAAGGAGCCATGGGCTCAATCGAGGGGAAAATCATGAGCCGTTTCTTTGGAACTGGCATTATCCCTCGCAATGTAAACCTCCACCTCGGAATACAAGGTGAATGCGAATACACCGACCGCCATCAGAAGAGTTTCGTTTTGGACGTTTCTATGAAACGCATTTACTCAGATGGTCAGTCTCAGATCCTCCTTACCGTTCGCGACATTACTGAATCGAAAAAGAAAGAGCTACTCCAGAATCTATTCATGCACGACTTGGCGAATCGAGTCACTGAGGTCATCGCGAATTCTGAGTTACTCAACCAATTCTGCAAGAAGGGTGAAACGGATCCCGAAAAACTAAGCCGCTGGACCGAGAATATCAGTATGATATCCAAGGAACTGGGGCTGGAAGTTTCGGCACAGCAAACGATCGGAAGCATGGAGATGCAAAAGATGTCTGCACAACCGACGAATGTGCACGCTCTGGAAGAGATTCAGAAACTGGCGGCACACTTTTATCCGGTGGAGAAAGATCATGGCGTCACTCTGGAGGTGAGTGATGCTTCTAAGGAGATAATGCTCAACACTGATCCCGTCTTACTACGACGGGTACTGACGAATTTGGTCAAAAACGCGATCGAGGCTTCTAAAGCCGGTGATACAATCACCTTGGGTTGTAAATACGGAAAAACGACCGGCCAAGTTGAGTTCTGGATTAAAAACCCCGCTTATATAACTGAGGAAACTCGAAGTCACATGTTCAAGCCCTACTACTCG
>CALGUT010000829.1 GCA_937920335.1 uncultured Opitutales bacterium | reverse complement strand
TCTTGCTCATGGCCTATGCGTATAAAGCACAAGACAACTTATTGGAGTTCAAAAAGAGCTGGCAGGAGTGCCTCCTAAAAGCCGGAAGCAAAAAAGGCGAACTAAGAGTGATTCTTGAAACAGCTACGAATTGGAAATGGAAAGAAGAATCAATAGAAGCTCTTGAAGTTCTTTTCAGAAGCGATCCTAGCAATGACGATGCATACAACGCCCTCCTAGAGCACTTCATGACTGAAGGTGACACCGATAGGACTCTCCAGATCCTTGAAAGGCGCGTTCAACGAATACCAGACGACAAAGAAGGTAAAAACAACTTTGCACTGCTTTCATTAATATCTTCAGCAAATAGCTCCATCGCCTTTCAGTTCGCAAAAGAAAACTACCTAGAGGATTCACTGAATCCATACTTCATCACAACCTGGGCATACGCTCTTCAAGCACAAGGACGGGTCGATGAAGCAACTACAATCATCAATACCCTCGCACCCCAAGAACTAAAGAATTCCAGACGCGCTATCTACATTGCAAAGGTATATCTTGCAGCTGGTCTGATAAACGAAGCTAGGGAAATTATGAAAAATATAGAAGAGGAAGCGCTATTCCAGGAAGAGAGAAATCTCCCACAGCTCCTCAGAAGCTCTCTAAAGCCTCCCCTAGAGTAGCCTAAAAAATAGGATAAGGGAATCCCCTATACCTACTGCGGAGATTACTTACTCCTGTAATAATAGTGACCCCCGATTGTTTTCAATGCCAGAAATCGGTATATTTATAAGGTCATTGGATATTAAAGGCTACTAAACCTGCATTAGCGTGTTATGAAATTATTACTCACCTCTCTCACTGTATTAGTCGGAACCACAGTTGTTGCAACCGCACAAATAAGCGGTTTAAGCGCGGACCTGTTCACCGAAATAAAGGGTTTAGCGACGTTAACCTTCGAACCCTCTACCTACGGAACGATAGGTGCGGTTTCCCTGATCGCAGTAATCAGCGCTAGACGTCTAAGGGTTAATTAACAATTCCCGTTTTGGCTCATACCTATTTACAAGGCCCGCTTCAAAGTGGGCCTTTTTATGTACTCATTCGCTTCGTTTAGATGGAGAAAAGGTAGAATTAGAGTAAAACTACTTCAGAGTTAATGAAGTTTTCTAGTAAGAATCCCTCAGAACTTAGTAGGGAATTTCCATATGGACATTTAGTGTTTTTCCTGCAACTTCTTCGATGACCATTTATTAGACTAAAGCCTACACACTCCTCTAATTTCCCAAGAAATCGAATATGCCCATTCAAGCAATTCCAGTTGAGCTCGATCATCTCCTTGAAAAGAGTGATGCAGTTTATTGGCAAGCTAAGGATAATCGAAAGACCGTATTCAACCTTTCTCCTTGGGCCAAAAACCTTCTCGGCTCACAGGCAGCCTCATTCTCGACAGAAAAAAACTGGTTCGACTCGATCCACCCAAGCGATCTGAGCAAGGTCCTCGAAGCAATTGATAATCATGATCTTCATGGCAACTATGCGGTTGATTATAGATGGATGGTCAACGATGAGAAATCGGTGTGGCTCAGAGAAATAGGTAAACGAATTGAACCAGAGTCTGATGAATTCGAAGGATTGATTTACAGTATCGAAACTGAAAAGGAACTCGAGTTTAAGGCTCTCAACATCTCAGAAAGAGAGAAACGGAAGCTAGGGCGTGAGCTACATGATGACCTGTGTCAGCAGTTAGCCGGAATGCTTTTCTTCACCAACAATCTAGTCTACCAGATAAAGACCGGAAAAGATCCTGATACGCTGATTGAAGCTACCAACGAAATCAAAAAGCAGCTGCAGATTAGCATAGAGAAAACCCGTTGCCTTTCGCACGGTCTGAACCCGGTTAGTTTGGATAGAAAAACCCTAAAGGAGTGCTTAGTTGAACTCATTCAGCAGTCCCAAACGTTATATGCGATCGACTTCCAATTCGAAATGAGCTCAGACCTCGTTATCAAGGATCAAGAGACAGCATGGCACCTCTTTAGAATAACCCAGGAATCCATAAACAATGCCATTAGGCACGGGGAAGCCACTACCATAACTATTACTTTACAAAGAGAAGAAGATTTTGGTATTTTGACCATTCGAGACAACGGATCTGGATTCAAGACGGACCCTACAAAAATAGTCGGAATGGGCCTACATAACCTTAGAAGTCGAGCAGGAATGATCAATGCACTTATTGACATTGAAAATCACAAACAAGGAGGCGTGTCCATTCGCTGCAAATTCGCCCCTGATCCTATAACATTATGACCACAACTCCACACCCTAAAGGAAGAAAGATTAACATCTTTCTAGTAGACGATCACCCTCTAATCAGAAAAGGACTTTCGCAGCTACTAGGGCAGGAAGAAGACATGCAGATATGCGGTGAAGCAGAGGACGTCTCATCCGCTCTAAAAGGAATACCTCAGACGGGGCCCGATCTCATTATCGCTGATATCTCTCTTCGAGGAAATAATGGGCTTGAACTGATCAAGAACATAAAAGCCCTCTACCCTCACCTCAAAGTTTTGGTGTTCTCGATGCATGATGAAGTCGTATATGCACAGCGAGCTCTCAGAGCCGGCGCACGAGCCTATGTAATGAAGCAGGAGGATGCCGAAAAGATCAAGGCAGCCATCCGAAGAATCATGGAAGGCGACATCTATGTCAGTCAACGCGTGTCAGATCAGCTACTTCATCAAATAGTGAACGGAACCGCCTCGAGTAATCAATCCCCGGTTGACCGCTTAAGTGACCGTGAGCTTGAAGTTGTTCAATCAATAGGAAATGGCCTATCAACTCGCGAGATAGCAGGAGCCCTCAATGTTTCTGTAAAGACAATTGAGTCGCACAGAGCGCATATTAAGGAAAAGCTGAACCTGAAAAATGCCACTGAATTGGTTCAGTTTTCAGTTCAGTGGGTAGAGCATGAGAACAGTAAGATGCACTAGGTCAACCGACCAAAAGCATGCGAGAATCTACTCGGTTCGATCACCGAAATCCAGCTGTTACGCTCTCTGAGCGTTCTATCCCTTAGTGATGAGGGTTAACCCCTAGCAAACTAAAGGACTTTCCTGCAATTACCGAACAGGGCACAGCCTGATTGTTCGATGGGGTCACAATAGGGTAAATTAAAGACCAAGTCAGAGAACTCCCGAGGCTTGAACAGAACCGAATCCTATTAAAATCTAAGGTAGTCATCGAACCAGATCCTGCCTCCTGCTTGTGTGCTAAAAAAGTGAATAACGAAGGACTTAAAAAAATTCTAATAGTCGAAGACCACCCCATTTTGGTCTACGGACTACAATTGATGATAGAGAAGGAGGATGGCTTTGATGTTTGCGGTGTCGTGAACACCAAAGAAGAGGTATTAGATCTTCTCGCAAAGCTCGATATCGATTTAGTCGTCATCGACATATCATTACAATACCAAGACGGAATTTCTCTTATTAAGCAGTTGAAGGGATCTGAACACAAAACCCCTGTCCTCTGCCTATCCATGCATGAAGAGCTCTACTATGCGGAACAATGCCTTAGAGCAGGTGCGAGTGGCTTCATCACGAAGTCTGAACCTTGCGAAGTCATCATTAGCGGTATCCGAAGGATTCTCGATGGTGAAATCTACCTCAGCGAGTCGATTAGAAGACAGATGCTTAAACAGATGGGACACGGACCCTCACCTTGGTTAAACGCGGCAGAAAGCATACTGAGCAATAAAGAGATTTTAGTGTTCAAATGCATCGGACAAGGCCTTAATAACCGGGAGATAGCAACAAAGCTGAATCTAAGTATAAAAACCGTCGAAGCGCACCGGTATAGGATCAAGAAAAAGCTTAATTTCAAGAACTCTATCGAACTAATGAGGTTCGCGATACGGACGACGAGTGGCGAAGCAGCGATTGTTTAGCCTATAAATTTTTCCAGCCTACACAGGACGACCCGAATCCTACATAAAGGTCATCAGTCAAGATTGCTTGATATTTCTGTAAATATTAAGCATTTAGGTATTTACACCTGATTCTATGACTAGGCACAATTACCGTCTTTCCTTTTAAAAATCCATGGCAAACATACTTTTAGTCGAAGACTTATCCGCGAGCAGAGAGCTGTATGCTACCATGCTTAAAAACCTAAATTATGAGGTTACCGAAGCCGCGAACGGCGAAGAAGGATTAGAGATTGCAAAATCAGAGGGCCAGTCATTCGACTTACTGGTAACGGACTTGGTTCTCCCAGGTATTGGAGGATTAGAGCTAGCTTCGGAAGTCTACAGCCACTGTCCCGACATCAAAATTCTCATTATCTCGGGCTATACAGAAGATATGGTGATTCTTGAAGACCACTTAAAGGCAAATACCGTATTCTTGGCTAAGCCCTTTGAAGTTGAGTCTCTAAACGCTCGGATCAAGGGACTGCTAGGTTAATCAACCAGCAAAAGACCTCCGTTTCTGAAGTGGCACCACTGACAGATGACGAATTAACGTTTTGACGAGAAAATGTTGATAATCAGTGTCACTTGAAGATGTCTAAACGCGCGGCATATACGATATTTAGTATCACGCTACTGTTTTTCTGCGCATTCTTCCTCTGGCCTATATTTCAAATTCTCAAAGGAGGATTTCTCAACGCAGACGGCAATTTCACATGGATCTACTTCCTTGAGATATTTGCTAACCCTATCTACCTGGAAGGCTTGGGTAATTCATTTTCAATTGCCGTTTTCACCACCACTTTCTGCTTCTTCCTCTCAGTTCCTCTAGCGATTGTCACAAATCGCTATGGGTTCTTTGGGAAGTCCGTGCTACAAAGCCTTTTATTGATCCCAATTATTCTTCCGCCGTTTGTTGGGGCCATTGGCGTTAAGCAAATTTTCGGTCAATATGGAGCGGCGAATGCACTCTTGCAGAATATAG
>CALGUT010000828.1 GCA_937920335.1 uncultured Opitutales bacterium | reverse complement strand
TTATTCCATTCCAACATCCAGCCACGAAAAACAGTGAAGCTAGGATGATTGATCCGCAGACAGTTTACGCTGCGGGTTGTCAGCAAAGAAGCTCAGCGCGAGGATTCCAAAAGGCACTATGAGCCCCATCCAGAACATACCATTAAACCCCTGTCCATAATCTTTGAATACAGTGAATAAAGCAGGCCCTATTCCACTCCCCAAAACCGTGACCGATGCATTGAGCCCGTGAATCGCTCCAAGGTGGGTTCTGCCAAAAAACCGAGGCCAGATATTGCCACTGAGATTCGCGAACGAACCGTTCGTAGTCCCCATACCCAACACAAAGCAAACGAAGCCGAGCTTGGCTGGCATCATCAACAAACCGACCGGAACCAAAAGCATACCCAGGCACATCGCCATCAACACGTATTTAATACGTATGTAATCGCTAATGTAGCCGATAAAGAAGTTGGCGACCATACTCGCGATGGATGCCGGAAAGAACAGGTAAAGTAACATGGCCTTCTCCATCCCCAACTCCTCGGAAATCGCAACCACATGAAACGTATAGCCCGTCCCAAACAAGGCCCACCAAATAAAGGCACTGGCAAATGCCCAAAAACCAATTGTTCTTACCGCTTCGGCCCGGGTAAAATCGCGAACGATGACGTTGTCTGGGTGACTCTTTTTAGCTCCCGTTCCCTTCAATGGACCATCCATCTCCAAACCACATTCTTCGGGGTTGTCTCTATAGAACAAATAGCAAATCGGCGCAAGTCCCAGAATAAGTATGCCTGCCATGATCTGCCATGCACCTCGCCACCCAAAGCTCTCAATCATCCAACTGAATGCTAACGGTGTCATGGAGAATGCCACGCTCACGAACACACTGCTAATCGCCATGATCAATCCACGCCGCTCATGAAACCACTTACCGATCATGGCCTGCGATGCCATGGTGATCATACCCTGTGCCGTGAATCGCAAGGCAAAGAACCCGAGCATGATAACACCAAAAGCAACCCACCACTTTTCATTACCCAGGATTGATTCGACACCCACGGTAACGCGATCAGAGAAGCTAAAAAACACCAACACGACCCCGAGTAAAAGGGCGACTACGAACGAAGTCTTACGACTGCCAAAGCGATCAAATCCCTTTCCACCAAACGGAAGTAAAAACCCGCTCATAGACGTTCCAGCGAGATACGCGATACTGAGTTGCATACGCGACAGCCCCAATCGCTCAATCAGCACATCGGTAAATACACTCACCCCCATCGTCTGCCCGGGGATACTACACAAGATGCCGACTGTCCCTACCAGTACGATCACCCATCCATAATAGAACGGCCAACGGCTCGGTGTGTGTGGAAAATCAGGGCGCCAAAGCCCCCCCTTTCTATCGATCGACACAGGCAATCGCTCCGCAATCTGATAACCTTAAAGCCATAATCACTGGACGATACAGTGAAACGCGTTGATTAGAGTAGAACCTCGACCACATGAGGACAGGCATAACGGACCTCTGAGAGTTTCGAATCAACGTAAAAGTACGCTCGATTCTCTATTCTCAAATCGCCTACCTTTTGGTAAACGAAGAAAAGCGTTTCGCCAAGAGGCAATCCACCATAGCGACGAGGGCATCAACGGAGAAGTTGTCCGTATTGATAGATATATCGTAGTTCTCTGGGTCGTTGATATCTTCTGCAAAATTCTCTCTCACCCATTTACCCTTAGCTGCATCTTCACGCCGTATCAAAGTAATCGCTTGGTCTAGTGAAATCTGATTCATCTCAACCATTCGCAGCGCCCGTTTGTCGAGACTCCCAACCAAACGGATGTGAAATCCGTTATCAAAATTCCGAGTAACGATGTGCGCACCACGCCCAACGAGAATCACACCTCCTAAACGGGCTAGATGCACCAGCGTCTCAAATACATTTTGGTTCAATTCCCAAATCGACGGATGTAGTCCCACCAACTCACCTATCAAGGACGAGATCTCCGAAACATGTCCCTCCGGGAGGTAATGGGCAAAGCGTTCAGGAAGGCCATGGTCCTGCATCGACCACTTTACAAGATCCCGATCGAAAACCGTCCACCGAGCTTCAGCAAGCGGATAGTTCTTATCGAAGTGATCCCTCAAAGCCTTGGCTAACTTACTCCCACCCGCTCCAGCTTGCCTGGAAATAGTTATGAAGGGCTTCGATTCCGACGTAGACACTTTCTGTCTCTGTTTTTCGGACAGATGATACATGACAAAACTGTTACATTTATCTAGATCAGGGTGCGGAGCATTCATGTGAATATGGGGTAGATATTATTGGGCCATACCCTAATCTAACCCCATACAGAGGTTCCCGCAAAACCAGCCGGCAACCATAAACAAAAATGCTTCAAACTATCAGTAAAATAGCCCGCGACGAAAACGATGGGATTCGCCTACTATACGTTCCCCTTGCGGATCCAAATCGTTCCCTGCGCGACGCTCCACTGAAATTTGCGAGCGTGTTCACGGATCAAGAATGGGAGCTCCATTTCGCGGACTTTGGCGAAGTTTTCAGATAAAATCTCCTCAAGGCCTTCTTCCGTCGACACGCGTTTGCCATTTTTCTCATAACCGCCCAACCAGTTCTCTTTGGGGGTATATTCCTCCAACCACGTGTAAGGAGAGGTAACAACCAACTGACCCCCGGGATTCATGAGTCCCGGCAGAGAGTTCAGAAAGGCTTTGGGGTCAATCAATCGGTCAATCAGGTTTGCCGCCAGAACTACATCGAAAGTCCCCAAGTCACCGGGTAACGCCGTAGCATCCCCTTGCTGAAAACTGACTTCGTTTACATCGATCCCTTCCGGTGCCTTTGCCTCCAGATCTGTCGTCAAACCCCCTTCGTCAGCTCGTTTGTACTTTACGGGACCCTTTTTGACAGCGTTGGCCGCTTCGATAAACCGTTCGGAGTAATCAATCCCCACCACCGAACCGCAAATGCGTGCCAGCTCAAAACTCGAGCGACCGACTGCACAACCCAGGTCCAAAGCCCGAGCATTGTGCGGTAGCAACCCAGAATCGATACATTCTACGACACAGCGAACCGGATAATGAAGCGCCGATAACGGACCGTTCGCATAGGGAAGAATTTCGTCCGATGAGCCGTAATGGAATAAAAGATATTCGGATACAGCTCGATCGGTTTCGTAAAATGGAGTCTCAGACATATAGGCGATGATTATAGTATGGGACGATCCTTACGACATCCCCTTTCAGGATTCCAGCTATTTATCTTCCGGCGAAATATTTTACTGGCTTATAGTTCCAGAATCGGCGGCCCCCGCTACCCAAAGCATTGATTCAAGATTACGTGCAACATGATCTACCAGCAACAGAGTAACCCTTACCAAGCGTTTGCAGACAGGCGCATGTGTATGCGTTTATACGCTAAAAATACTCTAGGGAGTGTTTGTGAATTCAGAATCGAAA
>CALGUT010000827.1 GCA_937920335.1 uncultured Opitutales bacterium | reverse complement strand
AGGGCCTGTCTTAGCGGGGGTTATGTCACCGCGAGCTTCTGGCTGGACGACATAGATAGGAGATTTTCCACCATGTGCGCTGGTGATGTAGATCCAGTCATTTGCCAAAAAGGGAGTCGGTATCGGGTTATCTCCGCCATCGTGAATTTTCCAAAGCTCTTCGCCTGTAAAAAGATCGTAGGATACAATCCAGGGCCAACCGTTTATGACGACCTGAGTGGTGTCAGGTCCTTTGTGAATCAATGGCGTGCCCCAACTCCGTTCCGATATGTCCTTCCGGGATACTCGCCATAACTCTTTCCCATCGGATAGAGAAAGGGCGACGAGAAACGGGTTTGCTGGGTCGTCGCAGGTGAGAACGATGTGGTCGTTGTGGATGGATGGTGAACTCGCATAACCCCAACCAATGCTGTACTTGCTGATATTGATAACGCCGAGATCCCGGCTCCACTTCAGGTTGCCATTGAGATCGTAGCAATAAAGTCCTTCAGAACCAAAAAACGCTACGAGGTTCTCGCCGTCGGTTGCTAAGCTGGTGTTAGCCTGGGTTGCTTTAACATGTCGAGTCGCCCGCGGAATGCCTTGGTAGGCAGTTTGCGTCCAGAGTTCCTTTCCGGTCGTCTTGTCGAAACAGAGAATTATCCAACTGTGCGTACGGTTGTCGTCCGCAGCGGTGGGTCGACCACCAGAGCCGAGCATCAACTCCGACTCTTGCCCATCGGGAACAGCAGTGCACACAAACACGCGATCTTCCCATACGATGGGGCTTGAGTGTCCTAGTCCGGGGATGGGAGCGCGCCACAAAACTCCAGAATTACTATCAGATTCTGGATCGGCGTCCCAGGTTGTGGGTAGTGAATGACCTTCCATCACGCCCGCAGCGTTCGGTCCCCTGAAGTTTGGCCAATTTTGCGAACCGTTTAACGAAGCGACACAGAAAACTAAGCAAAGGTTAATGAGTAGGAGTGGTGTTCGTTGTAG
The DNA here is from genome assembly GCA_937920335.1 of uncultured Opitutales bacterium. Lineage (GTDB taxonomy): Bacteria > Verrucomicrobiota > Verrucomicrobiia > Opitutales > UBA2995 > UBA2995. The sequence continues at coordinate 1,778 of CALGUT010000827.1, read as the reverse complement.
TAAATGCATGATACGTTTTACTTCTCGTCGGGTAGGTTGAGGTAGATGCGGTTGATGGATCCGGAATTAGCGACTGCGATATCTTGATAACCATCGTCGTTAAGATCTCCTACAGCCAGATTGTAAGTTGATTCGGATGCATCACCAAATGGAATTTGCTGAAAGTCTGTCGCACCGTCTTTGTTGATATAGACCGCGTTAGATTGCCTGACATTCCCGACAACGATGTCCAGCTGTTCATCGTTATTCATGTCGGCAATAGCGAGTGTGTAAGTTTGATCGCCTGGGCGACCGAAGTGAAGCGTCTTCCGGACATGGCCTTGTCCGTCGCTGAGGTAAACGGAGTTTAGCTGCCCAATGTTACCACAGGCCCAATCCAAGTGGCCGTCTCCGTCCAAATCGGCAATCGCAACAGCCCGGGTTTCGTCCTTACCCGTGCCGAACGGAATGCGTTCAGTAAAGGTCAGATCTCCTTGATTCAAAAGCACCACGTTTGGTTGGCCGTCTCGATTTGCGAGAACCAGATCCAGCTCTCCATCCCGATTCAGATCGGCGACTGCCACATCAATGGTCGAATCGACCGCGTTTCCAAAGGTCTGGGATTGGGGGAATTGTCCGGATCCGTCATTTAAATAAATCAGGTTGGGTCGACCCCTTGCGTTGGCGAGGATGTCGACATCGCCATCCCGATCGATGTCAGCCAATGTGAGGCTGCGTATGCTGGATGGTTTTCCAAAACTACCGTGGTGATGAAACTCACCGTTTCCATTGTTTAGGAAGATGGCATTCGGTGCGGTGTCATTCCCGACCGCAATATCGAGATCACCGTCTCCATCCAAGTCAGCCAATTCTGTTGCGTAGGAAGTCGCCATGTCTCGGCCAAGGGGCCGTAAAAGGTTGAATCGCGCCCGGCCCTGGTTGAAAAATATCAGATTCTGCTGCGGCCAGTGTCTTCCATTCGCAACGGCGACATCCAAACGTCCATCGGCATTCAGGTCACCGATTCTCAGGGACGCAGATAGGTGCTCCTCGGTCCCCAGGCTTAATCGACTGTTTGTCTCGAACTTCCGTTCCTGTCCTGTGAGGATCCCGCATCCGAGTATCAGGGATAAGGGGAGGGCGACGGAGCGGATCATGACGGACAGATTTTCAGTTATAGAGCCGGTAAGGCTTAAGGATACAGGTATTTATGGGGGCTTACAGTTATTGTGTATAGGCTTAAATACCGAATTTATGTCGGGAACTTGAAAAAACACACCCTCAAACACCCCGGTTGGTTCAGCTAGCAAATCGACTTTTTTCGAAAAAAAGTATTTTAAATGTTAACCTTTTGCAGAAAAAAGGGATTAGCCCATAGTTTCCCACCTAATGCCTTCTTCTAATCACGATTCAGAGATCGTTACACTGTTGACCCAAAATCAGTCTGGATTGCGCCTGTATGTGCAATCCCTGATGCCTGGAGATACACAGGCGGATGATGTGGCACAGGAAACCAACACCGTCATTTGGGAGAAACGAAATGACTTTGAACTGGGCACCAACTTTAAGGCGTGGGCATTCAGTATTGCACGGATGCGGGTGAGAAAGTGCAGGTATCGGCAAGCTAAGGATGCACGACTGATCTTCTGTGAAGAGCTTGAAGATAAAATCGCCGATGAATTTCCCGCTTATATAGATGCCCTTTCGGAGCATCAGTTGGCTCTACAGGAATGCCTTAAAAAGCTAAAGCCAGCTCACCGTGAGCTGGTTCATCATCGTTATTTTGAAAAGTCATCACT
>CALGUT010000826.1 GCA_937920335.1 uncultured Opitutales bacterium | reverse complement strand
TTTACAATCGTTAAGTCTGACAGGTATTTCAATTCTATTCTAGAGCTGAAACGGTAAGGATGGTGATAGCTCTTGGCATACCAGAAAGACAGATACTGTGAATCTTTAGGGGAAAATCGCCTGATTTCTATACAAATGAGAGGAATTAACGTATTTCTAACGGAGGCTCTCGAGTGCGAACAGTATTAAAGTGTAATCTGATGGGACATTTAATAACTAGGACCGGCTTAGACAAGGTGGTGTCTGATTAAGGTTTTCTTGGTTGAGACTACTGGTCCTCCTCTTCAAGGTATTCGTGAATAGTTAATGGGAGAGGTTTTCTTTTGACTGGGCTCTTGTTAATGAATGAATCGCCCAGTAATCTGCTGAAATGTCTTTTAATTTGTTCGGCAAGAAACGATAGCGTGCAGTGGAAAGACTGTAAATCGAACCCCAGAAACCAAGAAAACTGACTGTGGTTAAGGAAAGGAATGTTAATCCTAAAACCGGTAGCAGGGGGATGCTTAGGAAAAATAACCAAGCAAATATGCCGGCTGTAAAACTTGAAAGTGTTTCTAGAGCTGATCCTCGATGGATTGAGGCCTCGATGTCTTCTAATCTGCTCTCATCGAGAGCGTGACTGGTTTTAAAGCTAAATGGCTTAGCTTTATAAGCAGAGCCACGAGGTATGACACCTGTTAGGAAGCGTGTTATTTGATCAAGTTTACCGCTCAATCCATGTTTATTTGTCCAAACTACTACATGGGTATGGGGGAGCGGGGTAATCCGATTAACTTTTTCATCCACAAGCGCCGCATATTTTGTGTAGGCGTTTTCTGTTGGATGCTCCTTATTAAGCAGCTCTTTAAAGTCTAATTTTAGTTTGTTAGCTCCCATCACGAAGAAAGCTATTTGTGCAATCGATTCGGTGGCCAGATTATTTGAAGTCATTCTCGTAATATATTTCTCTTTTGTTTATTCATTTGTGTGCACCGAAGGGTTACCGAGTTAAGCATCAACCTACTTTGCGATGACTGAAATTCTATCAGATAAGGGACTGGGGCTCGGTCCAGCGCCATCCGCTAGGTTACCCTCAAGCACGAAGCCTATGGTGGCTTGCTGATAGCTGTTTCAATAATCGCAGATTTGCGTAACGTCGAATTAAACGACCAGCCTGGTACTTCAGAATCGGTTTTACTTCTTTAAGTCTTTGATTATCAAAAGGAATATGTAGCGAATTTGACTCAAATCCTTCCGGTCCGCAGGCCTAGTGTTTTCTTTTATGCATTGACTTTCATCTCTTGGCTCAGAGAAAAACTTTCTTGTTCAATCGTCTATGAAACAGGTTATCCATGCAGCTGTTTTCAGGTGCGTTTTTATATGTTGTCTTTGCGGTAATCTAAACGCTGATTGGAGAGACGACTATGCCGCGGCAAAGGGCTTCAAGTTGGAGATTGATTCGCAAGGCTACCGTTTTCCTACTGCAATCGCATTTGTCCCTAACCCCGGGTCAAGCCCAGACTCTCCTCTATATTTCGTTACGGAAATACGGGGGCGAATTCTCGTCGTTTCTAATGACCGAACCGTTCGGACGTTTGCTGAGGACTTTTTTAAGTTGGAACCCGTGCTGGAGCTACCCGAAGTTGCTGGAGAAATAGGTATGGCTGGCCTTTGCCTGCATCCTGAAACGGGCTATGTGTTCGTTTCCTATGCCTACGAAGATGAAGCAGGGTTGTATCGAAATGGCATTTCCCGATTTGAAACGGTTCCTGGTGAATTCGGTCTGCAGCCTAGCTCTCACACGCAGCTGGCGCCAATTTTGAAGAATATTTTGTCTGCTGTGTCGCACCAAATTGGTCCGATGGCAATTCACGATGATTATCTATACGTCGCTATAGGAGACGCGGAGGTTGCTCTGGAGTCGAGCGATATCAATTCTGTTAGAGGAAAGATACTTCGCATGACACTGGATGGCCTTCCAGCTCCGGGAAATCCTCACGCGGTCGATGATGATCCGGATAAGGCTCGCAATTATGTGTGGGCCAGTGGACTTAGGAATCCGTTTTCGTTAAAGATCGTGAATGGCGACGTATATGTCGCTGATAATGGTCCTGGGGTGGATCGGTTTATTCGTGTTCAAGCGGGTGATGATTTTCTTTATGACGGATCGAACGAGTCGATAGCGATCAATCCACTCTACATGTGGAGCCCTGCTGTGTCTCCTGTGCAAATGGATCATAATCGTGAACTTGCCGAAAAGGCTGGGTTCCCAGAGTTCTGGGCAGATTCATTTATTATCACGCTGTCCGGTGTGCCTTCGGCTCCTCCGGGGGAAAGTGATCGAGGTGCCAAATCAGTTACCTCATTGGGGGTAGACCTAAGGGCGGGAAAAGTCAGTAGGCCTCCGCGGTTGTTGCTCAAATACGTTGGATACGATCAACAGCTTCCTGTGGGCGCGGCTTGTG
>CALGUT010000825.1 GCA_937920335.1 uncultured Opitutales bacterium | reverse complement strand
ATTGGATCCCCTTTTGATAGCGATCGATTTGAGATCTGAAACTGTAAACCAGCTGACTTGTTCCTCAAACGATCCAATCTACCAGGATTTTTCGGCAAACCCGAACGGAGTGCTTCCCACAATAACGACCGCACTTCGAAGGCCGACGGATAAGTTTTCAATAAATGCGAGCAAATCTGGAGCGCATAGTCGCCACCCCCTTTTTTCAAAGCGTCTCTTACCTGCTGAACCTGCTTCTGCAAGCGCTCGTCCAGCTCATGAATCGCCAATTCTTTCATTCGTTATACCAGCTGCCTCCGAACGCTCGTCTCAAGGACGTCGTACCACGCATCCACTAACGATTCGTTCTCACCTTCTACTAATAGACGAATTTTGAGTTCAGTCCCTGAATAACGTAATAAGACTCTCCCTGACTCTCCCATTTCGTCATTCAGGGAGGCTAGTGTGCTCTGTATTTCTGGAATCTCTTCGAGAGGTGGCTTAGCATTGACTGGAATTGCGCCAGTCTTCTGAGGGAAAAGAGTCACACAAGACTGCAGCTCTGATAGCGGTTTCTGCTCCTCGACTAATATCGATAATAGCTTAATCGCACAAAGCAGCCCATCACCCGTGGGATTCACATCTGCACAAATAATATGCCCCGAGTTCTCGCCCCCCAAACTGTAGCCGGACCTGAGCATTTCATCCAAAACATAGCGGTCTCCTATATCCGTTCGAATAAGTTGCCCCCCTGCACCTTTCATAGCCCGGTCCAATCCAAGATTACTCTGCATGGTAGCAACCAGCGTATTATCGATCAATCGACCTTTTTTGAGCTCACTTAATCCCAAAATACCGAGAAGCACATCTCCGTCCAAGACCTTCCCGTTCGCATCACAAAACAGCACCCGATCTCCGTCACCATCGTGGGCGATACCAAGCGCTGCTCCCTGATTTACAACCGTCTCTGCCAACAGTCCCGGACATTGGCTCCCAACGCCCTGATTGATGTTCGTTCCATCAGGAGCGTCTCCCAAAACATACAAATCGGCCCCGAACTCACGCAACAGACTAGGAGTCGTTACATGCGTAGCTCCGTGTGCCGTATCGACTACTAGTTTCATACCCTCAAGCGAGTTTGTTGAGAGCAGTGGTCTCAATAGTTTCATATACTCGGCGCTACCATCAATCGCCTCCGTGATTTCTACCGCATCAAACGTATCGACTTCCTCGACACCATCCAGGAGTGCTTCGAACTCCAGTTCGATGTCGTCAGAAAATTTCAAGCCGTTGGAATTGAAAAACTTAATTCCATTATCTTCCGCCGGGTTATGAGAAGCGGTAAGAACAACTCCGAGACACGCCTTACAGCTTCGAACGTGAACGGCAACTGCTGGCGTGGGAACAATCCCCAAATCCAGAATCTGGAAATCCCCTGCGGCTTTAAATCCAGAAGCCAAGGCATCACGTAAGGCAACACCCGACGAGCGAGTGTCCCGCCCCATGACAATCATGCGAGGTGCATCGGTTTTCAAAAGCCAACGCCCCATTGCACAACCCAAGCGATAGGCAAATCCATCCGTTAAGACGGAGACGCCGTACTCTCCCCTTACACCATCGGTGCCAAAGTACTTTCTAATCATGAAGCGTAATAGTCGCGTATCGAATGGATATGGCCAGCAACAGCACCTCCCAACATCTGGGACCGCGCCAACTCGATCCCTGCCTTGATGGAATCCACTTTGCCAACGATCGAAAATGCCACCCCAGCGTTTAGTGCGACAGTATCCTCCAGACCTTTGGGAGCTTTGCCAGCAAGTAGCTCGTTCAAGAGGTTTAAATTGAATTCAAGGTCACCTCCCTTGAGATCTTCCTCTGAACAAGGAGCTAATCCGAGAGAGTCCCAACTCCAGTCGACCTCTTCCTTCCATGAATTTCCAAACCCAGCAGTTTTCGGACTCCCACAACACGCAAGCTCGTCCATACCTCGATTCTCATCCAACACCGTATGAACGGTCATGCCGTTCTTTAATCCCAACGTGTGAAACGCTTCAGCGAGCGGATCGACCCAATCCCCAGAAAATACCCCCGTCAATTGGTGGGCCGGTGACCCTGGATTGATCATCGGCCCCAAAATATTGAAAATGGTTCGACGGCCTTCTTGCGCGAGCTCCTGTCGAACCGGCATTATCTCTTTGAATGCCGGATGAAAGGCAGGCGCGAAGAAGAAAACAAAGTTGAGGGCTTCAATGGCTTTACGAAGAGCTTTTGGGTCGGTCAAAAACTCCACACCCAGGGCTTGCAGCAATTCCGCAGACCCACACTTGGATGTGATCGATCGATTCCCGTGCTTGAAGACTTTTACTCCGGAAGCGGCGAGAATCAACGTGACGGCAGTAGAGATATTGAAGCTATGAGACTTATCTCCGCCAGTCCCACACACATCGATTGCTTCATCGGAATAATCCTCAAGGCGTGGTTTAATCGCCAAGCGCCTGAAAGCGGATGCAAAACCAGCCACTTCAGCCGGCGATTCGCCTTTCTCATTTAGCGCGATAAGGAAGGCCTTTTTAACAACAGCGGGAATTTCAGCGGAGGCCAATTCGTTGGCGGCAGCCTCTGCCTGAATCAGATCAAGAGCCTGTCCAGCCTCAAGCGCTGAAAGTGAATTCTCTAATACACACATATAATTTTTGTAGATGGGAAATTTTACCTTGCGGCCCGAATGATCAGAGTTTCAAGCTGCCAAACCGTTTCCTTGAACTCAAGTCCTGCTTTGAAAAATCCAACGTTCCTAAAACACAGCTCTCTGTTGTTATACTTACTCGTTGCATTCGTCTTCACGCAAAACGCGATTGGCCAAAGCGAGGATGAGTCTATGAAAGAACCGTCTCAAGAGCTCAGTCTATGGGATGCAACTATACTAGGGGTCGTAGAAGGTATTACAGAATACCTTCCAGTGAGCTCAACCGGTCACCTTATACTCTCGACACACTTTCTTAAACTCACAGACGAAGACCTCTTAATAGACTCAGACGGAGCTGTCATCTACCTCGAGAAACCGGATGTAGTGAATCCGACCGGAACGCCTCTGACCGAACAGGCGGCCATCGCAGCTTATCTTATCATTATACAATTTGGGGCAAT
>CALGUT010000824.1 GCA_937920335.1 uncultured Opitutales bacterium | reverse complement strand
CGCCGATGTCGAGTCCGCCTTCTTCCTCTTCTGCAGAGACCCGGATTCCCATGACTGCTTTCACAATCAGACATACTACATAAGTGAATACGAATGCGAAGATCGCTACACTCAGCGTTCCAATCAACTGGGTGAAGAAGCTCAAGTCTTCATTACCGCCGTTGAAGAACGGCAGTCCCACTGCAAGCGTTCCCCAAATCCCACAGATACCGTGAACAGAGATAGCTCCTACGGGATCGTCAACTTTGATCTTATCGAAGAACAGGATAGAGACCACAACCAGGACACCTGCGATGAGTCCAATAACAACTGATGACCACAGTGTAACAGAGTCAGCTCCTGCAGTGATACCGACAAGACCTGCAAGGATTCCGTTGAGAGCCATAGAAAGATCAGGCTTCTTGAGCAACATCCAGGAAAAGAAGATAGAAGCGAAACCACCAGATGCAGCCGCTAGAGCAGTCGTTACGAATACGAATGAAACACCTTCCGGGTTCGCACTCAAAACAGAACCTCCATTGAACCCAAACCATCCCAAGAAGAGCAAGAAAACACCGATGGTTGCAAGCGGCATACTGTGACCTAGAATCGGGCGAATTTTTCCACCTTCGAGGTATTTACCCTTACGAGGTCCCAATACCAACACTGCAGCAAGCGCCGCAAATCCACCAAATGCGTGAACGAGTGTCGAACCTGCGAAGTCGTAGAAACCCATGCCGTCTAACCAACCTGCGCCCCATTTCCATGAACCAGACATGGGGTATGCAAACAATACAAGAAGAGTACCGATCACCATGAAGCTACCGAGTTTGATGCGCTCAGCAACCGCTCCAGAAACGATAGTCGCAGCTGTAGCAGCAAACATGGCCTGGAAAATAAAATCTGCCCAACCGGTCATCGCGAGCCCTGTTCCACCGTAAGAGAAATCGGTATTACCATAGGCTTCCATCGTTATCGGTGAACCGATAGCGAAGAAACCAGCACCATCCCAGCCGGGATACATCGCATTAAACCCCCATACTGCGTAAGTCAGTAGACCCATACAAATCACGAACACATTCTTGTAGAGAATGTTGACCGTGTTCTTGGATTGGGTCAGCCCAGTTTCAAGTGTAGCGAATCCCAAGTGCATGATAAACACGAGGCCAGCTGCAATTAATGTCCAAAGCACACTGGTAGTGAAGAAATCAAAGGTTTCTCCATACTGCGCTTTCAAGGCGAGATAATCTTCGTCGGGAGCAGGTCCTGCTGATTCGACGGCTTCAGCGATAGCTGCTGCAGCATCAGCAACCTCTTCCTGAGCGAAGCCATTCATTGCGAAGCCAAAGGCAGCCAGCAAAAAGGCGGTGAGTAATAGTGGTTTTTTAATGTTCATATTGTGATCGGTTAGCTATCGAGATTTAAATGGTTATTGAGCCGATAATCTCCAACCGTTTAAGCAACTGATATGCCAACGATTGAATTGGTTTTAAATTTAAACGACCAACTGATCTTTACCCACTGACTATAAGCTGTTTATAAATTCATTAAAGCTGTATATGTTTTTTGAAATCAGCTATTAAGCACACTTCGAGCTTACTAAATCCAGTAACTATGAATCATTTTAACCGTATCAATGAACGGAATCGAAGGGGGCCAAAGCCCAACGCGGAACAACTGAGTGAAAATGACCAGACGTGCGGAATCTCATCTCACAAAAAAGCCCCATCCGAAATTCGAATGGGGCTTTAGAAAACTTAAAATTGGCTACTTTTTATCGACCACAATCGTCTGAATATGCAAATCCCGTAGCTGACGCTCTGTAGCCGGTCCCGGGCTTTTGGACATGAGGCATTGTCCCTTCTGCGTCTTTGGGAACGCAATCACATCACGAATACTCGGCGAACCAGTGAGTAACCCTACTATACGATCCAATCCCAATGCGATACCCCCATGCGGCGGCGCGCCATACCGAAATGCGTTAACCATGTAACCAAAACGGTCTTCAATCACCTCCTTGGGCAATTGTAGCACCTCTTCAAACACCTTTTGTTGAAGCTCAGGTTGATGAATACGAATACTTCCGCCGCCGAGTTCCATACCATTGAGAACAAGGTCGTAGTGCTGTCCACGGACTTGCTTAGGGTCTTCGGTAAGCAAATGAGCATCCTCTTCAACCGGAGCCGTAAACGGATGGTGCGACGAAACGAATCGGCCTTCCTCGTCATCATAGACCATCAAAGGAAACTCAATAACCCAGAAAAAGTCCCACACACTGGAATCGATTTCAATGCGATCACGCTTTTTCAAAAGCTCAGCACTTTCCAGCCGAACCTTACCGAGAATCGAACAACTTCGCTCCCATTCCGCAGCCATGAAGAAGACAAGGTCACCATCTTCAACATTCAGGCGTTCTTCAATAGCCGCTTTCTCCGCATCACTGAAAAACTTGAGAATCGGAGATTTCCAACCACCCGTCTCGCGCGCACGAATGAACGCCAATCCTTTGGCCCCCATATTCACCGCCATGTCAGTGAGGTATTTAAGCTCACCCTCAGTAATATCTGAAAGCCCCTTCGCGTTGAAAGCTTTTACACTGCCTCCACCTTTGATAACTGAGTTGAACACCTTGAACTCTGAGTTCTCGAACAATTCGTTCAGGTCGTGTAGCTCCATCCCGATGCGGCGATCAGGACGGTCGCTACCGAACCGATTCATTGCATCGTGATAAGGCATGCGTTCGAACGGCGTAGGGATATCTACATCGAGCACTTCCTTCCACAAACGCTTCATCATACCCTCGATCAAGGCATACATGTCCTCGCGGTCGATAAACGACATCTCCAAATCCACCTGCGTGAACTCGGGCTGACGGTCGGCCCGACCGTCTTCATCTCTGAAACAACGGGCCAACTGGAAGTAGCGCTCTACACCAGCTACCATCAACATTTGTTTGTACTGTTGGGGCGACTGAGCCAGGGCATAAAACTCACCCGGATTTACACGGCTTGGTACCAAATACTCCCGAGCACCCTCTGGGGTACTTTTAAACAGCATTGGGGTTTCAATCTCCAGAAAACCTTCTCCGTCCAAATAATCACGTATTACTTTGCTGGTCTTGTGACGCTTTTTGAGCGTTTCCAAATTTTTAGGGCGACGCAGATCGAGGTAGCGATAGGTCAGTCGCAGATCTTCATTTACCTTATCACCTTTCTCGTCATCGATCGGAAACGGTGGGGTCTCAGACGCATTCAGCATGTCGAACGATTCGGCCTGTAGCTCGATATCGCCCGTAGCCAAACGCGTATTCACCGCATCGTTTTCACGGGCAGCAATGATTCCTTTAACAGAAATAACACTTTCAGGTTTAAGATGATGGAGCTCACTAGAAAGTCCATCATTGGTATTTGGATTGAAAACAACTTGGGTAATTCCCTCTCGATCGCGCAAGTCGACGAATAATACGCCTCCGTGGTCGCGAACCGAGTCAATCCAGCCTGCCAAGACAACCGATGTTTCAATATCGGTAGCTCTGAGTTCTCCGCAATGATGCGTCCGTTTCATGTGATTATCTTTCGTTTCGGTGTGATTCTCCCCTTAAGGGAAAGAAAAGCTGGCTATAAACCGAAACTAAGGCGGAGAAATCAAACTTAATTTTGAGTCACAGAATACTCAATCCCCCCCCTTGCTCAATCAAGGCGACGCGTCAAAGCGGTAACATTGCCAACTTCGTCTTCTATTTCTACCAATAAACTTCTCCCCAAGTTCCGTGCAGATTCTAATTCAAGCACGAAGGTTTCAATGGATTCATCCAATATTCCATCTTCAGGGTGCATGGAGTCGATGTCATTGCCGTTTAGACGGAACGTAGCTTTGCGGATTAGGCTTGTACTATCGGAAGCGGTTAGCGTTAGCGTTACTTGATCACCATCGCGTTCGTATTTATTCAAAAGAATCACCGGTGGCGTGTTGTCGATGAGAAAGACTTCGCTGATCAGTTCCCCGGTCTTCGCTTCAGAAGCAGGATTCGAGGGGTCATCTGAAACTATAATTTTGAGACGGTAATAACCATCTGCGAACCCCTGAGTCGTGAATGACAGGTAATTTTCCTCCTGATCTTCAGACAGCGTCACCCAGGTATCTTCTCCCAACGCAGACAATTTTATAGTAAATGAAAGGTCATCTGAATTCCCATCGATGGATCTCCAAACAGACGTTCGCACCCCCGGTTTCGGGAACAATTTTACTTGGTCCGGCTTATTCTCTAACTTTTCGAACTCTGCCTCGACACCCGTATTAATACTTCTGGCCAAATCAACATTCGGGGCGGTTGCCTGCGTCGTAAATTTACGCGCTTCATAACCAGGCCCAAGCACCTTTATGCTCGTAACCAGTGGCGCAAGGTTTTGCGTCCGGGAAAAGAACCGCACTTGATGTACCGGTGGAGCTTCCTCGTCTTCAAATAGAACCCGGTATTGCATAAACCGGGACGGAGGCAGTGGGTTACGAAAAACACCGCGCTCGCCTTCAAGGGAAACCCAATCAGTCCACGTACGATCAGGACTTTCCAAATTACCACCTCTTACTTCAACTCCCACCACACCCTCATTCAACGGCTCGCTAAACACTTGGAAGCTTCCGAATTGAGAGACCTGATCGAAATCGACTACCTCCGACTCATAGAAACCAACCGACGAAACGGTGGTATCGAGCTTCAAAATACGCCCGGGATTACTGCAAATGAGCAGATAGTTTCCTTCAGCCTTCATCGGCACAATCCCGGTAATTTCTCCCCCCGACTCGAGCGTATGGAGCAACGACCAGTCTCCAGGTTTCGTTACCTCGTAAAGGTTTCCTTTACTGCCAGTCCCAAGAAGCAGACTACCATCCGGCAGCTGAGCGGTTGAGTAAACGGAGACTTTATTTTCCAACCACCAATTCGTTACAAATCCATCGGAGTCCATCCAATAAAGAACCCCCGAGTCATCGTCTCGACCAGAAATCGTCAGTCCGTAAAACGGGGTACCTTTAGTGTCATTTCCCGAAGGATTATCCGAATCCGCGAAAAAAGAGCTTCCTGAAGACTTACTGGACTGACTACTCGAAGCGCTGGAGGTGGAGGCCTTCTTAATAGATGAGGATCTACCAGGCTGATTAAACGAGCTGAAGAAAATAGAGCCATCAGCTTGTGGTAGAATGGTCCTGATCTCCCTTTCTCCTGTGGAATAGATCACATCTCCATTCCCGTCGGAATCGATTCGGTAGAGTAGACCGTGAGTTGCGCTGCCAGCTAACAGGTGCCCATCAGCTTCGAAAGCGAGGGCAGTGATATGGGTCTCCTCGGCATCGAAAAATTCTTCTGCCTCTGGATCTTTCGAACCCACATCTATACGATAAATAATTCCATGCGATCCAGTCGCCACATAGAGATCACCATCTTCTCCAAAAACCATATCCCAGACATAATCGCCCGGTAATTTCAAAAACACCTCAACATCTCCCGTCTTCGTGATTCTGTAAAGTGTTCCATCTGGCGAGACTGAGACATACACTTGATCTTTCTTGTCGATAGCGATCGCACGAGACATTAGCCGATTAGGTTCAAAGACCGATTCAACCTCTCCATCGGAACTGACTTTAAAAATCTCACCTTCATTCCCCGTACCTAAATATAGATTCCCCTTAGAATCCATTTGCGCATCCCACAAAATGGGAGCGTCG
>CALGUT010000823.1 GCA_937920335.1 uncultured Opitutales bacterium | reverse complement strand
TAAACACTGGTATAAATCAACTAAACACTAACCCTTAGCTAGGACAGCCCCAAAAAGAAATAGGAATGCGGGTTTCATGTAGGTGCTTTTAGGGTGAAGATAATTTAGAATGGTCAGGCAACGGTCAGGGATTCGATAACGATAACGATTAGGATTACGATAAAATCAGGATAACGATCAAGGTGGGATGTGAACCACTTAATCGCTGGTGAATCCGAGATGTGTCATAATTGCTTCGTCGCCGATGAGATCTGTCTTAGGACGGGGGTGTGCATCGTTAAAGACCTTGAGCTCTTCTGGTGAAAGAATAGTCACAAAACTTTCGTCCCAGCCCTCATCGTAGGGAATGGATTTTCTGCTTAGATTGAAGTGATGAGCGAAAAAGTTGTAGGCTGCCGCTCGTTTGGAATAACCGTAGTCGTGGGTCTCAAGCGGTAGATGAACATTTTCAGCTTTGTGTTCCGCATCGTATAGGGCGTAGACGCTTTGCACGTAAGGGAATTCAATGCGAGGTGTGTTCCGCGTCCAGTCGGCACCATTTGAGACCATTAGGAGGGGGCGAGGGGCTGCCATGGCTCCGAGTTCAACATTGTTCGTCTGATGTGTTTCGCTCTTGTGAATGGGCATCCCGCTTTCGCAGACGCAGCCACCGAAAAAGTGTGCCGATATCTGAACCACGGGAGCGGATACGGTTATACGATCGTCGATGGCTGTGAGCACGAATGTCTGTGTGCCACCGCCGGAACCGCCTGTCATTCCGATGTACTTTGGATCCACATCCGGCCGAGATAATAGATATTCCAATACGCGTTTGCTGTTCCAGGTTTGCAGGAGGGCAGCGATTGGCATCTTGTGAGTTACCTGCGTCGATTCGGCGTAGCCAACCATGTCGTAAGCGAACGCGATGGCTCCCATCCGCGCGAATGCGGCACAGCGTATCTGCATGTAGTGTGTCAGTCGTTTGTTCGCGAGATGGCCATGTGGGTTGAGTATGGCCGGGTTTTTCGCCTTGGGCCTTGCTGGTAGATAGAGGTTCCCGGTTATCCAGAAACCAGGAAAACTTTCGATCGCGATATTCTCGACGACGTAGCCGTCCATTTCTCTGCGACTGTGGATGATCGGATTAAAATTGCCGTCTATTTGTGGCATATGGTCCCAGTGCAAGCCTTCAAGGATACCATTACGAATAGTATTCCGACGTGCTTCCCAGGAAGCTTTGTCTGACCAGGTCGACGCAAACGTCTTCATTTTCAGGTTCGCTTCATCAGCCGTCCAATGGTCTCCGACACACAGGTAATGTTTGTTACCGATATCGCTGATCGAAGTTGTTTCCTTGGCTATTAGAAGGTGGGGAAGGAGGAGCGCTGCTAGTAGAAGATTGGATTTCATTGTTTTCGGGGCTATGTGGGTATTCATGGGTAGATGCTTGAGGAAGTTCTATTTGAAGACAGAAACGCTGTAAATTATTTCTTCATCCAAAATGGAGGTAAATACAGGGGTTCTAGGCAGAAACAGGTAGACTATTGAGTTTCTTTGAACCAAATGCTACCTTGCTAACATGTTTGAAGAAAGACCGAATCAGAAAGTTGCTTAGTTCTCTATGAACCAGGCTAGAATTCCAGTTATCGCTACCTTCCTGTGGGTGTTCGTATTTGCTATGGCTTTTGTCGCACCGCGGCTTATCGAAGCGACGGGAGATGGATTTACGCGGGGTATGAATCGCTTGGGAGCATTCTTGCTCTGGCAGTTGGGTGCCTTTGCTATTTCTGTCTTCTTGGCGGTGTTTACCTGGACGGTTTTGAAGCCAAAGCGATGGATTAGGTGGGTGTATTCGATTCCGTTATTGTTGCACCTATGTTCGGTATTACTGATCGTTGGATTTATCGCGTATTCGAATATGAGCAAACCCCCAGCTTCGGCTTACGTGCCACCTGGAGCTCCAACCGCGGTTGCTGAACCGGTTCCTGAGCGTGAGTTTAAATCCTATAGTGGGATCTTTAAAAGCGGTTTTGAGATGAGTCACTTTTATACGATGGACGGGCAAGGTCCTTGGTGGCTTGAATCGAACGATAGTGACTGGCAAACGCTGCAGTCGTATTATGTAGAGGGGCCTGGTCGGAGTGGAGGGGTGACCGTTGCGTTGCAAATTGAGGCCTATGTGTCTGAAATAGGCCCTGGGTTTAATCATCTGGCGCCGATTGGAACAAAGATTCATGTCGTATCAATAAATTCAATACGGTCTCTAAGTGAAGATGAGTTTGGGCAGTTGTTGGAAGCGATTCAAAAGTAAGGAGTGAGCTTCTTGATTAAAGGTCTGATCAGGCTTCGTTTCCTACTTACGAGTAAGGAGAAAGCCTATGATCGAATTCACTCAGTCTTAAGTGTCTACAAAGATCTAATCATACGGCTTAATGGCGATGAGGGGCGCCGTTGCTATCGAGTGCCTGCGATGAGAGGGGTCGATGAAGATATGCGTGAATGGTCCATTTACATGATTTTGGAGCATAACGTGATTGTGAATCGAACTATGACAGCAATCGTTGATAGCCTTGCTCGAAATGAAGAACCCCTGAACTTACCGGTAAAAGATTCCAAGAAGGATGTGATGCCTTCAGGCAACCCTGGACCGGAGCAGATTGAAGCGTTTGTGGCTTCGGTAGAGGATCATTTACGAGTGGTCAAACAACTCAAAAGGCTACGCGGAACGCTTAGAAAACGGCATCCGATTTTCGGAATGCTCGATGCGCACGGCTGGCACTGTATGTTTTGTCTACACTTGGAGGTTCATCTACCTCAGATAGAATCTGTGCTTGATGGCTTAAAGAACTAAAGCACTTATTCTGAGTAACCCGTCGGTGGCCAGTTGGGTAGGCGTAGACCGCCGTATATTGCCCAGCCAATTTCACTGTCTTCGGTTAAGGGGAGCAGCGTCAGGCTCCAAGCCAACGTCGAAGGGTGGGTCTTGGTGTATTCCCGAATCTGAGTCCAGCCTGGGTGGGCGAGCCGCTTCGGCCAGGTAAGGTCCCCAATGCCTTCTGGGCGAAATAGCATTCCATAGCCGACTAAGACGTTCTTGTTGGGTAAGGGTTGAACGCTACCCATGGCCCAGCTTTGCATGGGGATTTCGCCTGGAAACCGGGAATCCCATATTTTTGTCAGTTCGCGGGTTTCTTCGTTGATGGCGTACTCCTCGGCCCGGCTTCGGATGGCCGCCGGCGGAAGGGATGGTTCGAATGGGCGGGCTCCGAAATTGTCATTGTTGAAAATGAGCAGGGTTCCTTCCTCAGTGATCCAGGGTGCGTGGGGCATCCAAAACCAATCGTCGGAATTTTTCATGGTAAAGGTTTTATTTGCCAGTTCCCCTGTAATGTCCTGGGGGTCTGTGATCACCATCCATTCGATATCCTGCGACTTTACTTCGACCTTGGCGATTCCAGATATGAGTCTGAAGTTTACCAGGAATGCATCACCATCGTCGACGATCCGAACTGCATTGGCATGACTCCAATCTACAGTATTGGGAAATCCACGACGGACCCAGTAATTCGAGAAGGTGAGGTATCCGATCTGGTAGGGATCCAGGTGATCAAAGGCACTCCATTTCCAAACGATCTTTCCTGACCGAGTCATTCGGGCGACGATGTCTCCAACGACCTGTTGGTTTTTTCGAGGTGCGTCCTTCAGAGTCTCGCTGGTATAGTAGTCCGGCAACTCTCTGATTTCGGTGCTTAGTATGAGGAAATCGCCATTGTCGTATTCTTGAAACGAGTGGTGGAATGTTGGCAAATCAACAGGTATAGAATCGGGCGGGCAATCTCCGTCCGAAGAAGGTCGGCCCGTGGCGCACCAACTCGCCACGGTATTTCCCAGAACGTCAATTTCGGTTAGCCGGTTGTCCGATGTTATGAACACAATGTTACCGTTGGATATCGGGCGATAATCAGTGATCCTGGAGTCACCGTGGTAATACCAGATGACCTCACCCTCTGCGTCCACGACCGTGAGCATACCAAGATTGGCGTTGAACTCAGAAGCAGCCGAAATGGCGTCTTCGACGGCAAGGGGAATTCTTCGCCTTGGATTGAAGAGTGTGAAACCCTTCGACATCGCTTCCGGACGGTTGGTTTCCACTACAATCTGGGGCATCAGATCCGGTCGAACTGGTAGGGAAGGGGTGTTTATAGACAGAGGTTTTGAGTAGGTTGTTTGACCGCTTAGATTCGATATATGAACGGTTATCATATAGTTTCTACCGGCTCTCATTCCCACGATGGGTAACCCAAAGGTCGTGTTTTTATCGACGCCGTATTCAAGCTCAAAGCGATGATCGTCAGAGGATGCGACAATCTTTGTGTTCGTAGACCCCGAGCTCTTGAAAGATAAAATGGCAGCTAATGGGGCTGCTGGATTTGGATTGAGTTGCAGCGTTGGTTCAGAGCGAAAACTGGGACCTGCCCAGATGAGGCTTCCCGATAAAAACAGGACCGACGCTAGGATAAATTGGATGGCGGGGAACTTCATGTGAAAATATAAGGGAGAATATTAGGTGTCGAAATCGGAGACTCCAAGCGATTTTTGGAACGGTTTTTGGCTGGTGCGATATTGGGGGAGCATTGATGAGATCGGCTTTTCGGAATTGTCTGATCAACTAGGGTAAAAAGTAGATGAATCGGGTAAATGGGCAGGAAATCGTATTTTGCAAGTCAGTCTCTGGATCAAGGTTTATAGGATCAAAAAGCAGTTTAAATGGAACACTGTTCCAGTGCTGTGTGCGACTTTATCCGATTCCTTTTTATGGCAGTTCAATCAACAAGATCTTCGAACGGTATCTGGGCGATTACCAGTTACTATAATCCCATGCGGTACGAGGCTCGACTGGCGAATTACAAAATCTTTCACGAACATTTGGATGTTCCTTTGTTGACGGTTGAGCAAGGGCATCAGGGGGAGTACCAGTTGGATGAATCTGATGCCACGAAGCTGATTCAGGTGTCTTCGGGAGCTGTTCTCTGGCAGAAAGAACGGTTGTTGAACTTGGCTCTGGAGGCATTGCCGAGTGATTGTACCAAAGTAGCCTGGTTGGATTGTGATATCATTTTTGAACGGAAGGACTGGCAGGAATTAGCTATAGATACCTTGTCAAGAGCGAGGCTGGTTCAGCTCTTTGATCATGCCTATTACTTGAATCGGAATTTAGACCTTAATCGACCGTTGGAGGATCAGTATTTTATCAAGCGACAATCACGGGCATCAAGGATGGGAGATATACAAGACCATCGATTGATACCCTAAGATCCGAAGATCATTGCGCAAGGATTGTCATCCGATCTGTCTTCGGGCCACGCCTGGATCATGGAGCGTGACGTCTTGGAAAAGTTTGGTTTTTATGAAGCCAGTATTTATGGCGGCGGAGACTACAAGTTTGTGAGTGCAGCCAGTGGAAACTGGGATGCGGTTCGTGAATCTCATTTGCTCAACGACCGGGAGTTTAATTATTACCATGATTGGAGTTTGCGGATTTTCAATGAGGTCCAGGGACGTGTGTGTGCAAGTGGTGGTGGTATATTTCACCTTTGGCATGGAAAATTCGCTGATAGAAAGTATCTCCGCCGCCATGAGATTTCTCGAACTTACGATTACGACCCGAGTACGGATATAGCCGTAGATGAGCAAGGGTGCCTGCGCTGGAATTCGCAT